>CAYJHS010000068.1:5100-11544 GCA_964369815.1 uncultured Desulfovibrionaceae bacterium | reverse complement strand
AACAAGATTAGCGGAATTGTTGATTTTTAAGTAGTCTTACTCTTCTTTTGCTAATTTAATATGTCTACATTGTTTTAGTCAAAATGCTGAGCTATACTTCCAAGAAATATACTGCATCTAAACGGCAACAGTATTCAAAATATGTCAAGCAGGATTTTTGTTTAGTGCAATAAAAACAAACAGTTTAATTTATACTTTAGCATTATGTCTTCCCTCTCTCATGAAGAAAGGGAAGACTAAGAAACAAGCGTAAATTGTGCTGCACCAAAATAATACTGTGTGAAATAATGTTAAGTTAAGGTTTTGTCTAACAATCAAGCTACTTAGGCTGGAGAGGCGTTTTGTTGTCCTTCCAATTGGAAAGATGTTTTTGCACATTCTGTCGGAGTTGTTCGTCTACTTTGCCCTTGCTAGCCTCTGATGCAATGTAGGATAGCTCAAGCCAAGACCCGTCATAATTAAATACATCGTTATGTCCAAGAGCATCTTTTAAAACTACATAAGTATGGGCGGAACGTACGCCTGATTGACAAAAAGTGATAACTTTTTTCCCTTTAATTACGTCACCATAAATGGCTTGTAACTCTTCTTTTGATTTTAAAGTATTATCTTTGTTTAAGGCTTGCTTCCATTCAATATGAACCGAGTTCTTTAAGCCACCTGTACCATATGCCCCTGTGGAAGAGCCTGTTTGTTCACCTGCAAATTCTTTTTTAGAACGAGTATCAATGACAACCCATTGCGCTGTGTTTTGCGGATAGGTAGACTTTATGCGTATCCGCCCTGTTTTGCATACAAATTGTGATGATTTATTGATGTTAAAAGCTATTCCTGTTCTGAATAATTATGTTTCAAACTTCTCTGTTAATTTTCTGTGTTTACAGTGTTTTAGGCAAAGATAAAGCTTGCTAAGGCTACGTTCTCCTTTAAAGCAAAATGTACTAATTTCACGATTCATTAATTTTTCAGTTTTTCCTCAGGAAGCTTAATTTCATCCACAGGTTTTTCGAAATCTTCGCTACAATTTTCTGGTATACGTTTAACGAATTTGCGAGGGCGGCAATCCGATTCAATAATGCTTGCATCAACAGTGCTTTGCTTTACGAACAAAATTAGTTGTATATAAAAAGACCTTCGCACGATGATGGACGAAGGTCTTTGAGCTTTATATGATATTTTGTGGCTTACAAAGTAAGCTACAGTAAAAAATCCTCTATATTATCCAAATTAGCCAAAGTGAATGGTTACACCGTCATGGGTGTAGGATGTGTATCCATCTTCTTTTGCGTTATAAATTTCAGTGGCAATGTTATAACTATCATTAACATATACGTTATTATTAGTTTCATTTTGAAGATCAGTTATGGTAATGGAGCTTCCTGCTGCGCCATAAATATGGAAAGAATCGGCGAAATTGGAACTGCCAGTAAGGGTACCCCCTGCTCCAGTGATACAAACGTGCATGGTGTTTCCGCCAATACTGGCACCTTGAACGCTGCCTCCACTCATACTCCCCACGATGCTACCATTTTCCAAAGAACCAATGCTTATGATAGCCCAATCCTCTGAAGTAACAACCGTGCCATCAGTCATGCTATTGATGGTAATACGATTAGCGCCACTTACACTTCCCCCATGCATAGTAGTAATATTAATATCTTCGAGACCTGTGTTATATTCCGTATTCATTTGGACGGTGCCATTATTCATAGTAGTAATAGTAATAGAAGAACTTTCTCCAGTTGCTGTTATGCTTCCATTATCCATAGTAGCTATTGTTATTACATTTGAAGAAAAAGAGCCATCGACAGGGATAATTCCACTTATGATTTCACCATCTTTCATGGTATCTATGGTAAGTTCATTGTAATTTCCGCCAAGGTCAATCTTTCCAGTATTTAGGGTGTTTATTTTTATCTCCTCACTGGAGGTCGAGGAGCCTACAATTTCACCGCCAGTATCACTATTTATAATACCGCCATGCATGATATCTACTGTAATGGTATCATCACTCGCGCTACCATTTACAGTGCCGGCATGCATGATACCAATATTAATAGAATCACCGCCAGTATCACTATTTATAATACCGCCATGCATGATATCTACTGTAATGGTATCATCACTCGCGCTACCATTTACAGTGCCATCATGTAGTGTCCCGATTTTAATAGTATTTTTGCCATAACCACTATTTATAGTACCGTCATACATAGTATCTACTGTAATGGTATCATCATCGGCGCCACCGTTTATAGTGCCATTATGTAATGTTTTGACATATATAACATCATTGCCATCAAGATAAGGTTCGCGAAACGCTTTTATTTCACCGCCATACATGTTTTTAATAGTAATATGATCATCACCGTCAGTTCCGGTAAGACTGCCATCTGTCATTCCATTGAAGCTAAAAATTTCAAAAGCGGTAACTTTTGAAGAGTAAGTGCTAAGTTGTGTGGCTGTATTAATGGTGATGTTTTGGTGCAAGGTGTCCGTGCCGCTTCCACCAACTAAAGTTCCTTTAATATCGTTGACAGAAAGATAATCATTACCGGCACTCAGATGGACATTGCCTCCTGAAAGGGCATTAATATGTACCTCATCATTCGCCGCACTGCCGGTGAGGTTGCCACCGCTCATGTTAAAGCCTACATAGCCTGCGCTGTCATTGCCGGATTTTGCCACGGTAAAGCCGCCATTAGTACTGGTGAGAGCCACCTTGCCGCCAGCTGCAATGCCGCCGCCCAAAAAGAGTGTGTCCTGCGTGCTGCCGCCGTTTGTTATGTTGGCAGTGACGGCCTTGCCATCGGTGGTTTTTATGGCATTAACAAGGGTCACGGTATCCAGAAAAGTGTCAGCAGCGCCGCCGGTATCAATAACGGAACCAGTGCCCTTGACGCTGGTCACTTTTATGGTATCAATATGCGAGCCGCCTTGCACCTTGCCCCCACTGAGGGTGGTGACATTTATGAAATCATTACCCGAAGCAGTATTAAGGGCGCCGCCGGTCATGTCGGTAATGTTTATATTGTCACGAACGCCAGTGCCGGTAAGGTTGCCGCCAGCGGCAACTTCTGTGAAGGAAAAGTTCTCAAAACGCCTAATGGTGCCAGCGTCTAGAAGAGCTTCTAGGTTTAGACCATTTTTAAGCGCAGTGTTGAGCTTGAGTGTGTCATTGGCACCTGTGCCGCCATCGAGAGTGCCGGCAAAATTTTTGACAAGAATGGTGTCATTATTGTTGCCGCCAGAGATTGTACCACCTGTAATGTTGTTGACTACAATGCGGTCGTCACCTGTGCCACCGTCAATAGTGCCGTTGCTTAAAGTGGTAATGGATAGACTATCTTCGCCGCCGCCAAGTTTGACATTGCCGCCGGACATGGTGCTTATGCGCACATCATCGGCAGCATAGCCCCCTGTTAGGGAACCACCGCTCATGGTAAATCCGGTATAACCTGCACTGGTACTGCCGGATTTTGCCACAAGAAGGCCACCATTGGTGCTGGCAATGCTTACATTGCCTCCGGTAGCAATGCCATTGCTCAAAAAGAGCGTGTCTTGCACGGTGCCATTATTGTTAATGTTAACGGCTACGTTTTGCCCATTGGTAGTTTTTATGGCAGAGTCCAAGGTCAAGGTGTCTAAAGCAGAATCAGGACCGCTTAAGATTTTGTTGTTGGTGCCTTGTATATTGGTCACTTTTATGGCGTCAGCACCGGCACCGGCGTCTACAGTGCTATTGCTCAGTGTAGAAACAGTAATATTATCCTTGCCGGTTTGGGTTAATAGCGTTGTGTTTTTGAGTGCAGAGTAGGCAGTCAGTTTATCATCGCCATGCCCTAAATCTATGTATGAGTTGGAAACGCTTCTGATGGTACCGGTAGCGGCGGTGCCAAGCTCCAAGGTGTCACTACCACCCGTAATGGTATTGCCGGTACCGCTGACTGTTTTGGCATCGCCATAAATTTTTGCATAGGCGACATTGCCCTTCAGGGTGATGGTATCGTTGCCGGCATTGAAGGTTTTATTGGTTCCGGTAAAAGTTTGCACATCACCGCTAATAATCACCCTGTTGCCGCTTACCCCCGAGATACCGCCATTCACGGTGATTTTGTCATGGCCGCCAGTCATGTTGGCATTGGTGACGTTTTTGGCATCACCAAAAATATTGGCGTTGCCGTGGGTTATCTTGGAAAGGGTGAATTTGTCATTACCGCCGGTGAAGGTTCCGCCGTTAATGTTTATGGCATCACCGCTGATGGTGGCGTTTTTGAGTTCCTGAGTAGAGGCATTGATGGTGTCATTGCCCCCCCTTGATGGTGGAATTTTCGGCGTCTTTTATGTCACCGGAAACAACACGATGCGTAGCTGTGTTTGGTCCAATGACAGCGTCGAGGACGATTGTTTGCGCCTTACCAGTATAGGTTGTGGATGTTTGTTTGTTTCCGTTATCTCCAAAAAGATCTTTTGTATTATCGTAGGCCATAAAAATTCCCTCTCATATAAAATATGCACTTTATGAACTATAATAAACTATTTTAAGCGCATCCCATTTAGCATACTTGAACTGCCTTGTCAAAAATTATGACATAAAAGAAGACCTTTGTGCATTTTTTACACAAAGGCCTTTTAATATTATGTGGGTTTTGGAAGCGTTTTTGTTATTGCCATATTATAGGCAAAAACTACACCTAGGCAAAGTAAATGGTTACGCCGTCATGGATGTAAGACTCTGCACCGCTCTCTTTAGCAGCCACGGCGTCATCAGAAAGGCCATAGTCACCATTAATTTGTAAATAGTCTTCTGCCGTTAGGTCGGTTATAGTGATGGAACTGCCTTCTGTGCCGGTAATAACAAAATTATCCCTTCCAGCACCACCGGTGAGGGTACCGGCATCGGCTGAGTTTATTCTTATGTAAAAATTATCATAACTTGCACCGCCTTCAAGGCTACCATCTTTCATGCTTCCTATAATAACACCGCTGCCATCTTGAGAACCGATATTAAATATGTTGCTATAATCATTCCCTTTAATGCTCCCACCGGTCATATTTCCACTGATTGTGAACTTGTTTTGATCATTGTTATCATCTCCTGCGCTACTAATAATTTGGCCGCCTGACATGTTGGTGATGATAAATTCATTATCCCCATCTCCCAAATTAAAGATACCGCCCGTGATGTTACCGATGGTAAATTTATTATAACCATTCCCAACGTTTATGGTGCCACCATTCATGTTGGTCATGTCGAAGGCATTTCCATTGTTTTCAGTAGTGATGCTGCCATTGTTCATGGTGCCGATATTGAATTCATGTCCAGACCAGAAGTCTTCAGACCCCTTGGCAATAAGCTCCCCGCCATTCATGGTGGCTATGGTGAAGATGTTATCACCGGTGCTAAGGTCAATCTTCCCGCCACTGAGGGTATTTATGTTTACATGATCATTAGTATGTGCACCGATAATTTCACCATCGCTCATATCAAATCCTGGCGTATCAACATAGTAAGTTAAGCCGTCGTTATAGTTGTGGTCTGCACCGGCGATAAATACAAGTTTACCCCCGGTACTAATACCACCATGCAGTGTAAGATGTGTCCAGCCAGCTGTACCTGCTAAAATGGTAAATTCTTCCGTGAGGGTATTAATAATTTCAACCTTATCCACTCCATAACCGCCGCCAACGCTGCCGCCATTGGCAGTGCCGATGATAACGGTGTCAGTATCGTAATTATCTCCTCCAGAGATCCAACCACCACTCATGGTATCTACATAGACTGTATCATCGCCATTTCCACCATAAACCGTACCGCTGTTCAGGGTGCCAATGTGAATAGTATCATCGTAGCTTCCGCTATCAACCCAAGCGCTTGATGAATTATCAATAAGGTTTACGGTGTTTATGGTAATAACATCATACCCTTCTCCGGTGCTAAGTCGGCTATATCCTGTCATGGTATTAACAGTAATAGAATCATTGTAATGATTGCCTATACCGCTATCATCAATAGTTAAAGCTCCATTGGTTATATTAAATCCATCGCCAAATAAACCACTAGAAACGACATAGTTTGCATCACCGGCTAGAGTAAGATTTCCGTAGTCTCCAATACCTCCTTTTAAAAGTATCACAGTGGGGAGGTCAGTGTTGTCATTGGTATAGACTTCTGTAGTTTTTATTGTTGCATTATATGCTACAGAAGAAGCATGGTTCATAGGTGTAAAGTTTACAGTAACATTACCAACTACAAGAGAGGTTTCTCCGGCTTGTTGTGCAGCGTACACTTTACTTGAATAACTTTTGCCATCATCTGCAAACTCTTTACCATTAATAAGAAGCTTGTCATCATCCATCCAATAGTTAAAGTCTTTAAGGGTAACTTCTCCGACACTGCCCGAGAGAATGTTAAATGTATCAGAGCCGCTTCCGCCCCAGATG
>CAYJHS010000068.1:0-5000 GCA_964369815.1 uncultured Desulfovibrionaceae bacterium | reverse complement strand
TCCGACACTGCCCGAGAGAATGTTAAATGTATCAGAGCCGCTTCCGCCCCAGATGGAACGGTCTGAGAGAGAAAAGCCCGTAAATTTCACATTGATGGTGTCATCGCCGGCGCCACCGTAGATACCTTCGCCGCTGACAGTGCTACCTACATAATTATTGACATTGATGGTGTCGTTGCCATTGCCGCCCCAAAGGGTGCCGGCGTTTAAAGTGCCTACGGTAATGGTGTCATTGGCATTGTCGCCGCTGTAGTTGCCGCCATTGACGGTGGTTAAGGTGATATTGTCATTGCCAAGACCGCCAGATACAGTGGCATTGGTGGCAGTGGAAATTTTTATGGTGTCGGCATAATCACTGCCCACCACGTTACCGCCAGTCATGACAAAGCCATTACCATTGGTGCTGGTCACATTAAAGGCACTGTTATTTTCTCCCATGAGCAGGACAGAGCCGCCACTGTGAACGCCGTTATTAATATATATATTGGCCATTGCGCCGTCATTATTGAGTAGATTTTCTGCATCCACAATGCGATTAGAGATAGTCAAGTTGTCTACCTCTGTGTAGAAACGAATGGTCACATTTTCGTGTGTATACACGCCGGACTCTGCATATGCGCTCACTTGACTTGTGATATCGTCGCCATTGACCACAAGCCTATCTTGATTAATATTAAAACCGCCCATGCCCACGCTTTGCGGATTGCTTGCGGAAATATTAAAGATATCAAAACCATCGCCGCCTTCTATGGAAGCGTTATTGCCGGTCAAGGTCACATTAAAGGTGTCATCACCAACGCCGCCTTGTAAGGTGCCCGTGCTTAAGCTTTTGATGGTGATAGTGTCATCGCCGCCGCTTAAATGGATATTGCCACCTGTGAGAGCATTGATATGCACTTCATCATCCGCCGCACTGCCGGTGAGGTTGCCGCCGCTCATGTTAAAGCCCACATAACCTGCCCCATCACTGCCGGATTTTGCCACGGTGAAGCCGCCATTGGTACTGGTGAGCGCCACTTTGCCGCCAGCGGCAATGCCGCCGCTCAAAAGAAGCGTGTCTTGCGTGGAACCGCCATTGTTAATGTTGGCGGTGACGGCCTCACCATCGGTGGTTTTTATGGCATTAACAATGGTCACCGTATCCAGAAAAGTGTCAGCAGCGCCGCCAGTATCAATGACAGAACCGGTGCCCTTGACGCTGGTCACCTTTATGTTGTCATAGTGCGAGCCGCCTTGCACGGTGCCACCGCTGAGGGTGGTGATGGTGATGTAATCATTGCCCGAAGCAGCATTCAGGGAGCCGCCGGTCATGTCGGTAATGTTTATATTGTCACGAACACCAGAGCCGGTAAGGTTGCCGCCAGCGGCAATTTCTGTAAAATTAAAGTTCTCAAAGCGTAAAATGGTGCCGTTTGCTTTGAGAGTTTCTAAATTTAGCCCCTTGTTTAGGGCAGTATTGAGCTTGAGTATGTCACCTGCGCCAGTGCCGCCATCAAGAATACCGGCAAAATTTTTGACGAGAATGGTGTCATTATCGTTGCCACCGGAAATTTTACCACCTGTAATATTGTTTACCACAATGCGGTCGCTGCCTGTGCCGCCGTCAATGGTGCCATTGCTCAAAGTGCTTATGGTAAGGCTGTCATTACTGCCGCCAAGTTTAAGAGTACCACCGGACATGGTGCTTATGCGCACATCATCGGCAGCATAGCCCCCTGTTAGGGAACCACCGCTCATGGTAAAGCCGGTATAGCCTGCGCTGGCACTGCCGGATTTTGCCACAAGGAGACCGCCATTGTTGCTGGTGATGCTGATACTCCCTCCGGCAGCAATGCCATTGCTCAAAAAGAGCGTGTCTTGCACAGTGCCGTTATTATTAATGCTAACGAAGACATTTTGGCCATTGGTGGTTTTTATGGCAGAGCTTAAGGTTATGGTGTCCAGAGCAGAATCTGGACCACTCAAAATTTTGTTGTTGGTGCCTTGCATGCTGCTAATGTTTATGACGTCGATACCGGCACCGGCGTCCACCGTGCTGTCATTCATCAAAGAAACGAAGAGGTTATCCTTGCCGGTTTGGGCTAGCACGGTCGTGTTATTGAGCGTGGAATAGGCAGTAAACTTATCATCGCCATGCCCTAAATCGATGTGAGAGTTGGAAACGCTCTTGGTGGCACCAGTGGCGGCAGAGCCAAGAATAAAGGTGTCATGACCGCCCACAATGGTATTGCCGGTGCCGCTGACAGTTTTTGCATCGCCATAAATTTCTGTATAGGTGACATTGCCCTTCAAGGTGATGGTATCATTGCCGGCATTGAAGCTTTTTCCACTGCCGCTAAAGCTTTCCACATCGCCGGTGATGAGTGCTAAGTTGCCATTCCAGCCATAGACATTGCCGCTCACCGTGATGTTGTCATGACCGCCGTTCATGCTGGCATTGCTGACGCTTTTGGCATCACCAATGATGTTGGCGTTAGCATTAGTTATTTTTGCAATATAAAATGTATCTGCACCACCAGCGAAGAAGTTGTTCGTTATATACATGGCATCACCAGTGATGGTGGCGTTTTTCACGTCAGAACTTGCATTGATGATGTCGTTACCGCCCGTAATATTGGAATTTTCGGCGCTTCTTATGTCACCGGAAACAACACGGTGTTCAGCGGTGTTTGGACCAACGATGGCGTCAAGGACGAGGGTTTGCGCCTTGCCAGTATAGGTTGTGGATGTTTGTTTGTTTCCGTTATCTCCAAAAAGATCTTTTGTATTATCGTAGGCCATAAAATTCCTCCATAAAATAGAGCAAAAGCTCCATAATTAAACTAGAATAACCCCCATAGCACAAATTTTTAAGTTTTGTCAAATTTTATCTGACATAAGTTATAAATTATAGTTACTTGATTTTTAGCATAAAAAAAGGAGCATACTTGCGCATGCTCCTTTTATTTAATTGTGTAAGACCGTACTATTTATATTCAAATGTTCCGGCTTCTTTTTTTACTTCCACAGCGACCTTCCAGAGTATGGAAAGTACCAGTGCGCCCACAGCATACACGCCAAGGGCTACGCTGATTTCTGGGAAAGTGGGGGTATAGACGGTCACGCCCTTGAAGGGGGTTGGTGTGAAACCACCCACGAGCAAACCAAGACCCTTGTCAATCCAAGAGGCAGCCACGAGCATGATAAGTGCCCAAGGAAGCAACTTTTCGTTTTCGCGGTATTTTGGCGGTATCAAGATAATGAGTGAGCCAAAGGCCATGAACACAGCCGCCCACATCCAGTATGTTACCCAGCTCATTTCGCCAAAGAGGCCAGCAAAGAGGTAAATCATAGGATATTGGTGACTTGTCAAACCGCTATAGAAGACGGTGAAGATTTCAAGACCATAGAAGAAGACGTTAATGCACATGGCATAGGTGATGATAACCACCAATGTTTTTGTGGCTTCTTTGCCTGGATCAAACTTCACAAGTTTCTTCATAAGGAACATGAGCAAGAGCAAAATGGCAGGGCCTGAGCAAAAAGCAGAAGCCAAGAAACGTGCTGCCATAATGGCGGAGAGCCAGTAGTAACGACCGGGGATACCGGCATACAAGAAGGCGGTCACCGTGTGGATGGAGAAAGCCCAAATGATGGAAGTATAAATCATATACTTAATCCATTTTGGTGGTTCCATATCCAAACGCTCAGACTCAAGGGTTACCCAACCAATGATAGCATTTAAGACTAAGTAGCCAAAAAGCACGATCATGTCATAGAACATGACGGAGTTAGGTGTTGGGTGCAAAATCATATTCAGCATACGTTGTGGCTGACCAAGGTCAACAACAATGAAGAGCATGCACATAACCACAGCGGAAATGGCCATGAACTCACCAAAAATGATCATGCGTTTAAACTTCTTATAGTGGTGGAAATATGCAGGAAGCACCAGCATAACAGCAGAAGCCGCCACACCTACAAGATAGGTAAATTGTGAGATATACAGACCCCAAGACACATCACGAGAAAGTCCCGTGACCCCAAGGCCATTGATAGATTGATAAATATAAGCACAACCACCGACGCCGATAACACCCAGTAAGAAGAGCAACCAGATGTAGTAGGCACGAGAGCCTTGTAAAACTTTTTCAATCATGGCTGATCCTCCTTAAATAATATAGTAAACACCGGGCTCAGTGCCATAGGTGGGTTTGCGCCGAATATGGAAGTTTTCAGCAAGTGCTTTGCGTACGGTGGAATTAGGATCTTCCAAATCACCAAACAAGATGGTGCCCTTAGAAGCTTCTACGCAGGAAGGCATCAAGCCATTGGCAAGGCGCTCTGTGCAGAAGGTACATTTTTCCACAACACCCAACATACGTGTGGGGTACTTGGGATTAGGATAGGGAGCCTTAAGAGTTTTGCGGGGGTCCACAAAGTTAAAGCTACGTGCGCCATAAGGGCAACCGGTCATACAAAAACGACAACCGATGCAGCGGTGATAGTCCATGGCCACGGTACCGTCTTCCATCTTAAAGGTGGCACCGGTGGGGCACACACGCACGCAAGGTGGGTTGCTGCAATGGTTGCAAAGTAAAAGGAACTTTTGTGCCTTTACTTTGTCTGGCAATATAGCACCAGAACTGGCATCGTCAGGGAAGGTATGTCCGTAGGTGTCATTCCAAATCCATTTGATTTCTTTGAGACCACTGGTTACGGGCACATTGTGTTCATTATGACAAGCGGTGGCAATGTCTTCCATAAGGGAAACATCGGTGAGCTTGCGAGTATCAATAACCATGGCCCAGCGTTTGGCCTTAAGGGCATTGCTGTTTTTTTCGTAGGTGCCTATGGTTTTAGCACAAGCCTTATCTGCGCTCAACACAGTGGCAAGACCACTGCCAAGAGCAAAGGAAGAAAGGCCAGCTACTTTTAAGAATTTTCTTCTGCTGTTATTCATTATTTCTTCCCCTCCGGACGAATGTGACACGTCCAGCAGTATGGGTCTACACTGTTGG
>CAYJHS010000067.1:0-11565 GCA_964369815.1 uncultured Desulfovibrionaceae bacterium | reverse complement strand
TTTTGCTAGCGCCAAAAAGGTGTTTCCTTCCCCCCACACCCCCCATCCTTCCCCAAAACGCGCCTATTAACCGACCCTTAGCACAGACTAAAAGAAGAAACTTCGACATGGATTGATTATCTATTTGATTTTAAAGCTTTTTTATTTGCGTTGCAAATAAAAAAGCGTATGAAAGTTTTTTGAAAGGGGGGTCTGGGGGGAAAACTTTACACATCCCCTACCGTGACTTTTACGCAACTAACCCGCTATTTACCTAGACATTACCGCTTTATTTTGATATACATTTTCAAGAGAGCACACACCCTTAAAAAGCCTCATGGCGCAATTTTTGCTATGAAAAAGTATGGATATATTTAATCTCCCTGCTGAATCTATCTTGAGTTTTATACTCACTATTATGCGTGTAAGCATCATTATGTTTATGCTACCTATTTTTTCGTCTGACCGTGCTCCTATCCAAGTAAAAGCCTTTGCCACCATTGTTATTACCCTTGGCATTTGGCCTCAGCTCTCCCTGCCGGGCACCGCTTTGCCGGCCCATCCCGTAGATTTGGTAATTCTCTTTATCAACGAACTCATCCTTGGCCTCTTGATAAGCATATGTATTAATTTTGTTTTTATGGGAATTCAGGCAGGAGGAGAGCTTTTTGGTTTTCAGATGGGCTTTACCATGATTAACTTTGCAGATCCTCTCACTGGTAACCAAACCGGCATTACCGCCTTCTTTTTATGGATGGTAGCCACCCTCACTTTTTTAAGTCTTGATGGGCATTTATACATGATTCAAGCCTTTGCCTTGACCTTTAAAATTATTCCGGCAGGAGGACTGGTGCTTGGGGAAATGCTCATGCGAGAAGTGCTTAATCTATCGGCGCAAATGTTTATTATTGCACTTAAAATTGCCGCTCCCGTCATGACTGCACTTTTTTTAATTGAGCTGGCCTTGGCCTTAGTCAGTCGTGCTTCTCCGCAGGTAAACATTATGGATATTGGCTTTCCCGTAAAAATTGGGGCGGGGTTTTTCTTCCTAGGCATGTTATTGATTATCATGTCAGAATATATGGAAAATTATATTTTCCGCATGGAAGCCATGCTGAGTAATATTTTACAAATTGCCAGCCCGCTAGGGAAATAAATAGACTATAAAACAGCTATAAATAAAGGTGCATATCCATGTTTGGTAAGCAAGAAGATCCGAGCAGAACCGAAGATGCGACCCAAAAGCAAATTAATAAAAGTCGCAAAGAAGGGAACGTTCCAAAGTCACAAGAAGCCAGTAAGCTTGTGAGCCTTGTGTCTGGTCTTATTGTTTTATACCTATTGATTGAAACCATGGGCAAGGAAGTCATGGACTTATATCGCCACTTCTTTACCCGTTTTCATGAATTTCAAGCAGACCCCGAAAGTGTCTACAGTTTATCTATTTGGATTTCCACCTACATAGCCAAGTTATTGCTTCCCATATTACTTTCCTTAGCTTTCACGGCATGGGTATGCTTGCGTTTACAAGTGGGGAAACTTTGGGCGCCCAAAGTGTTTCAGCCTAAATGGGAACGCTTTAATGTAATAAAAGCTTTAAAAAACATGCTTGTTTCGCCACAAACTATTTTTCGTTTGCTCAAAAGTCTGCTTTTTTCTTTGGTAATCGCCATAATCCCCGGCATCATCATCATGCAGGAGTCAGAAAATTTCTTGCCTATGTTCCATGAAGACGCCAGCGCTGTTATCCGCTACATGCTCAGCACAGGTTTTGATATGGTATATTATACCCTTATCCCTATGGGCTGCATTGCCGCCTTTGACGTATGGCAAAGCCGCTTTGCCTATTATGAAGGTCTCAAAATGACCAAGAGTGAAGTGAAGGACGAGCGCAAACAAGCTGACGGTGACCCTGAAATTAAAGCCCAGCAAAGGCAAAAAATGATGGCAGTTTTGCAAAAGCGCATGATGCAGGACATACCAAAAGCCGACGTAGTCATCACCAACCCCACGCACATTGCCGTTGCTATTTACTATAATACGCAAGAAGCCCCAGCCCCTATTGTAGTAGCCAAGGGCGCCGATCACCTTGCCGAAAGAATTAAAGAAGTTGCCCGAGAACACCGTGTCCCCATTCGACAAAATGTCCCTTTGGCACGAGCTTTGTATAAGAGTGTAGAGATAGGGGATATGATCCCCGAAGAGCTGTATAAGGCCACGGCATCCATCCTTGCAAGCATTTGGAGAATGCAGGGTAAGATGCCAAAAAGATAGAATTATTATTCATTTGGCACACAGCAGCATACAGCTTGCAGACACATAAAAAAGGATGTCATAAAAATGGCTACAATACCACAACTCGACTACCAACGCTTTTCTAAGTACGGCGATTTCTTTCTCGCCGGCGGTGTTGTGCTCATTTTATTTATGATGCTCATTCCTTTGCCAACTTTCCTCCTTGACTTTATGCTCACAGTGAGTATTTCTATCTCATTACTGGTACTTATCACCACCATGTTCATGACGAGCCCGCTGGAATTTTCCATCTTTCCTTCATTGCTCCTTGTTACAACCCTTTTACGCCTTGCCCTAAACGTTTCTTCTACGCGGCTTATTTTGCTCAATGGCGAAAAAGGCGTTGATGCGGCAGGGGATGTTATTCGTTCTTTCGGTGAATTTGTGGTAGGTGGCAGTTATGTGGTAGGTGCCGTTATCTTCATGATTTTATATATCTTGAACAAAACGGTTATCACGACCGGTACCACTCGTATCGCTGAAGTAGCCGCACGCTTTACCTTGGATGCTATGCCCGGTAAGCAAATGGCCATTGAAGCCGACTTAAACGCCGGACTTATTGACGAAGAAGAAGCCACTAACCGCCGTGTTGCCTTGCGTAAGGAAGCAGACTTTTACGGTTCCATGGACGGTGCGTGTAAGTTCGTCTCTGGTGACGTCAATGCGGGTATGTTTATTACCCTCATTAACCTTATTGGTGGTATTATCATTGGGGTAGTACAAAAAGACATGGACTGGTCGTCGGCCTTGACCACCTACTCTCTGCTCACCATTGGTGACGGTCTGGTCTCGACTATTCCTTCTATTTTAGTCTCAACCGGTACGGGTATATTGGTGTCTCGTGCCGCTGCTGAAGCCAAGATGGGCGAAGAGTTCATGGCGCAGCTCACCTTTAATACCAAAGCCTTACAAATGGTTTCCTTGGTATTGTTGGTATTTGCCATTGTGCCAGGTCTTCCCACCATCCCCTTTATGATTCTCTCTGCTCTCACCTTCTTTGCGGCTAAACTCACCGCCAAAAACGAAGAAGAGGAAGAAGAGAAAAATGCAGCCGCCAAGGGCAAAAAAGGTGCACAGTCTTCGGGCACTGCCGATACCCCCGAAGAAGTACAAGCTCTCTTACATTTGGACTCGCTGGAGCTAGAAGTAGGCTACGGACTTATCCCCTTGGTAGACGAAGAACAAAGCGGCAACCTACTCTCGCGCATTCGCTCCATACGCAGGCAATTTGCTTTGGATATGGGGGTGGTAATTCCAGCGTTACACTTGCGTGATAATTTACAGCTTAAGCCCGGTCAATACGCCCTGCTCATTAAGGGTAATCAGGTGGCCTCGGCAGAAATTTTGGTGGACCATTTCCTTGCTATGGACCCAGGCAATGCCACCACACAAATTAAGGGTATAGAAACGCGCGAACCGGCCTTTAACTTACCAGCGCTATGGATTCCAGAATCCCAAAAAGAAGAAGCCATGCTGGCAGGCTACACCGTAGTTGACCCTGCCACTGTTATCGCAACACATTTGACGGAAATTTTCCGTAAACACTTGAGTGACTTCCTTGATCGTCAAGCCGTACAAGGCCTCCTTGACACCTTGGCAAAGAATTCACCAAAGGCTGTGGAAGAGCTAGTACCCGGCACCCTGCCACTAGGCGTCGTACAAAAAGTATTGCAAATCCTTGTGCGGGAAAATGTCACCATCCGTGATATGCTCACCATCGTGGAAACCCTCGGCGACTATGGCGGCGGCGTAAAACAAGCAGACATGCTGGCAGAATATGTGCGTGAGCGTTTATCTCGCTCCATTGTACGCCCCTATATGGACAGCACCGGTGGTCTTTCGGTACTTACCTTAGACCAACAAGCCGAACGTGCCGTACAAGAAGGCATACGTCAAACGGAAGGTGGGACATTCCTCTCCCTCAATCCGGTAGTAGCACAAAAACTTATTCAAAGCGTCAATACCGCTGTGGAAAATGCCGTCATGGCCGAAGGGCAGCCCGTGCTGCTAGCTTCGCCCGTCATTCGCCCACATTTAGCACAGCTTATAACACGCTTTTTACCTGCGGTTCCGGTTATTTCACAAGCTGAAATACCACCAGATATTCACCTACAATCCGTAGGCACAGTGGGGATTGATTAATGCACGTTAAAACATATACAGGCGTAAATACACAAGATATCTTGGCCCAAATTAAGGAAGAATTGGGCCCGGAAGCTGTGATATTGAGTAATCGTAGCCTTAAAAAAAATGGCGAACGTTACTACGAGGTCACTGCCGGCGTAGAACGCCATATGCCGCCCAGCGATACGGCACCGGCCGCCGGAGCCTCTAAAGCCACTGCCAAAGCCGCCTATGCTTCTGCTGGGCATTCTGCCCATGGCGGACAAAACAAGGGCACGACGAAAACCAAGGCCGGTACACGAGCAAGCCAAGAGAGTTCCGCCCTTTCTGCCAGTCAACGTGTCAAAGAAATGGCTTCAAACTATGTGCAAAATAGTCAATTTTCTGACAATGCGCCATCTCTTAGTCAAAATCCCGTCGGTTGGACCGAGTGGCATAAGGAATGGCTCCAGATAAAAGACCATCTTTTTGCCCTCATGAAGCCTTCTATACAAATGGAAAAACTTTCTCCTCGTCAGCGAGTGGCACTGGAATATTTGCAAAGAGAAGGCGTCTCAGACGTTGTAATACTTGAACTTTATCGTAGCTTACTCTCAAGCCCCACGGACTCAGTTTTACAATCTCTAAGTGAAATTGTGCCCATTGCCCCTTGGGGCAGTGACGCTTGGGAACAGCGTTTGCATTGTTTTACTGGACCCTATGGCGTTGGCAAGACCACCACTGCCCTGCGCATGGCTTTACAATTGCGGGCGCAAAACCCTTCCTACCGTATTGCTTTCATCAATGCGGACTGCCTCAGAGGCAATGGAAGGCTTGTTTTACGCCACTGGGCGGAGCTTTCCGACTTTACCTACGTAGAAGCACAGGACTAAGATGGCATGAAAAAAGCCCTCGTAGCACAGGCAAACGCAGACAAAATTTTTGTGGATCTCCCAAGCCTTCGTGTCCAAAATTTGACACATGAACGTCAAAATAATGACGTGCGACTTTTGGATCAATATGAGCAATTGGGTCTCCTTGGCGATGCCGCTGGCTCCAAAGCAACCCATGTGGTGCTTTCGCCCACTTATGACGGGGCGCAGCTCATTAATTTTTTACAGCGCTATGCTCCGGACGGTGCCGCTAGCCTTGTATGGGCAAAGCTTGACGAGTGCATGAGCTTTGGCAGCATTGTCAATGCGGCGGCTTCGTGCCACCTGCCCGTATCGGCTTTATCCTACGGGGCAGAGCTCAGAGACACTTTATCCGTTGCCAGCGATTCTTTATTATGGCGGCTTATTTTTAAAAGACAATTACCAAGCACACATGGCGCTACCCAGACAACACAAACAGCGCAAAAACGTGTCAACAAATAGTAAATATGGCTAAAAAGGGTTAAAAAGGGGATTTTTTATGCAAGATACATTTCCATTGGTTGTTTCCGTTACCTCCGGCAAAGGTGGGGTTGGAAAGACTAATCTTTCGGTGAACCTTGCGGTGGAGCTGGCAAAGTTTGGCAAGCGAGTGGTCTTGCTAGATGCTGACCTTGGCCTTGCCAATGTGGATGTGCTCCTTGGTGTGACACCACAAAAAAACCTCTTTCACCTCTTTCATGAAGGTACCAGCATTAGAGATATTTTATATCCCACTCATTATGGTTTTTCCATATTGCCTGCATCTTCCGGCATGAGTGAAATGCTTTCTCTGGGCACCGGCCAGAAACTGGAACTATTAGAAGCCGTGGACGCCCTCGAAGAAGAAGTGGATTATTTACTAGTAGATACAGGCGCAGGCATCAGCGACAATGTGCTCTATTTTAACCTTGCCGCACAAGAGCGGATCGTGGTGCTAACCCCTGAGCCCACGTCCCTCACAGACGCCTACGCCCTCATAAAGGTGCTTAAGACCAATCATGGTGTAGAGCATTTTAAGGTAGTTATTAACATGGCACACGATTTGCGCGCTGCCAAAGTAGTTTTTAGCCGCTTGCATCAAGCCTGCGAGCATTTTTTGAGTGGCGTCTCCCTTGACCTTGTAGGCATTATCCCCAGAGACACCACCGTGCGCCAATCGGTAGTGCAACAGCTTCCATTGTGTGTTAATGAGCCAAATTCCATTGCCGCTAAGTCCATGAGCACCATTGCTCAAAGCATTTTAGAGTGGGAAGCCCCCAAACGCCTTGACGGTAATATTAAATTTTTCTGGAAAAAGCTCCTCTTTCAGCAATAAAAGATGACTCTATTCGTTTTTATAGCAACGGACACGCTAGTTTTTTAAGACTATAAAGGAGAGATTATGCAAGAAGCAAAAGCCCAAAAACATTCGCTTCCACCTTGGGAAGCTATGGAGCAGGGACATTCTTCTTGGTGCGATTTTTTGCCCATGGAACAAGAAAGCATAGTGCGCCATTATGCGCCTAAAATCCGCTTTCTCGCCCTGCGCCTTAAAGCAAAATTGCCAAAAACTGTGTCTCTCAATGAAATGATCAGCGCTGGTACGCTGGGGCTCATGGAAGCCCTTGGCAAATTTCAGCCGCAACTTGGAGTGCGCTTTGACACTTATGCAGGCAACCGTATTCGTGGCGCCATGCTTGATGAACTGCGCAAGCTTGACTGGTTCCCCCGTCCTTTACGCCAAAAAGTACGCCAAATTGACAATGCTTTACGGAGTATAGAACGTAGCCACGGGCGCCAAGCCACCGAAGAAGAACTTATGGAAATCACAGGCTTAAACCTGCAAGAAGTTCGGCAAGGCCTTGAAGCACTGCAAAGCCAGCTTATGGTTTCACTAGACGCGGTACACGACTCAGCTCTTGGGGATACGCAAAATAAAGACGAGCCCTATTCCATCACCGCAGAAAAAGAAATGCTTGAGCGGCTTCTTCCCCTCATAAGCTCATTGACACCGAGAGAAAAACTGGTATTATCGCTCTATTATAACGATGAATTAAATATGCGTGAAGTTGCTGACGTTATGGAAATCACTGAAGGCAGAGTGTCACAGTTACACTCTCAAGCCTTGAAGCGTTTACGTCAAGAATTTGTAAAAAAATACGAAAAAAAATAATACATTAACCAAAAAGAAGGGGAGACATCATGCCATACGATCCTAATATGAGAGTGCTTATTGTAGATGACTTTTCAACCATGCGCCGCATTGTACGTAATGTGCTCCGTCAACTGGGCTTTAACAATGTAGTAGAAGCCGACGACGGGACTACCGCTTGGGAAGTGCTTCAGCGTGAAAAAATTGAATTCATCGTCTCTGACTGGAATATGCCACAAATGACCGGCATTGAACTTTTACGCAAAGTACGTGCTGATGAGCGGCTTGCCAATACGCCTTTCCTTATGGTGACAGCAGAAGCACAACAAGAAAACATCTTGGAAGCTGTACAAGCTAAAGTGTCTAACTATATTGTAAAACCTTTTACCGCCGATACATTAAAACAAAAAATTGATAAAATATTCCCTTAAGCATTAATGATTGCGCTATGGCAATGGTTACCTTTGCTAAGGGTAATTCAAACCTGAATATTTGAGTGCTTTTACAGGCTGTATATAAGCCTGCATGACGTTTTTCTTTGTAGGCTGTTACCTGACAGCCTACAAAGAAAGCACAAAACAGGAAATGGCCATGTCCAATGTTGAAGAAAAAACACGCCCAGAAGCTGAAGAACTCGAACTCGAGGTACAAGGTGCTGCTGAAGAAAAAGTAGCTCTTGACCTTGAAGGCGCGGATTTTCTTGAAGATGACGAGCCAGAGCAAGAAGAAAACGTCCCTGCTGTACCCGAAGGAGAAGACGAAGAAGGTGCAGAGGAAGAAAAACCCAAGAGCAAACGTAAGCTGATTATTATTGGTGCGGCGGTACTTGTGCTCTTACTAGGTGGCGGCGCACTTTGGTGGTTTGTATTACGCACCCCACCCCCCCCGCCTCCACCTCCCGTAGAACCGGAGATTGTGCGTGTGCCAAAAGCGCCCACAACACCCCCTAAACCTAATGACTACATTATTTCATTTGAACCGTTTTGGGTGCCCCTTCCCGATGGCAAAGGCGGCACAGTATTCTTAGTAAGCAAATTTGCCCTAGTCACGAAGAGCGAAAAACTCCAATTAGAAGTGCAAAATAAAATGATTTTATTGCGAGATGCCGTCTATTATTATCTTGTAAATAAGCCATATCATTTTCTCATTGACCATGCTAACGTTAACACCATAAAAAAAGATTTAGCCTCTGTCTTCAGTGGCTATTTAGTAAGTGGCAAAGTTGACGATATGTTATTTGAAAGCTACATTGGAAAATAATAGGAAAGTATTCTTTAAATATGATTTTGAAAGGCCGATGACGTGCAACAATAACTCTTAAGGAGGCGCGCCATGCAAATTAATCCTACTGTTGGAATGCTCTACGCCCAAATGGGTTTCGCAAATCGTGTGGCCAGTGATGCCGCAACAGCCCCTGAAGCAAGCCTTGCCATGTCACGAGTTCTTGCCCAAGAAATGGCAAAACTTGAACAAGATCAAGTACAAGCCCCTACGGCAACAGCAGAATCACGAGTTACCGACGAAGAAAGCAACGGTCGAGGTTCTCAAGGACAACTCGCTAAAGAACAACGCCAAAAGAAGACCCAAGAAGATGACTTTGAAGAAGTTTCCGTTTCTGCTGATCCCCTTGTGGGCAATTTACTTAATCTTAAAATTTAGCAGGTGCTTTTTACTGCACAGGAAAACTGTATGCTTTCGCTTTGGGTAGTACTTTTATTTACGGTCATTGAACTCGTCCTGCTTGTAGCCATACTTGTCTTCTTCATGCGCCTTCGCCGCTCAGAAGACTTAGTGCAAAAACTTCAAGCAAACCAAGAACTTCTTTTAGCTCGCCTCCAACATAATGCAGAGCTAGAAAAAGAGCTTGTCGCTACCTTTGCCCAACGCCAAGCAGAACTACGCACCCTCGACACTCGCATGGAAGACCGAGCGGAGGAATTACGCAGGCTTGTGTCTCAAGCCGAAGGTATCACTCGCTCCCCACAATTTTTGCGTGAGCTCATATTCAACCAACACGGACGAGGACTCAGCGCCAAACAAATCGCCAAAAACGCCGGCCTTACCGTGGATGAAGTGGAACTTATTTTAGCACAAGCTAGTGAATAAGTGAGTTATTTTTTTGTGGGGGGAAGGAGACCTATGAAGGATATGAGTAAGGAATACAAGAAACCTACAGCCAGTGAATGATGTTTTTGTGGGGGGAAAGAGCCCCCTTTTGCTAGCGCCAAAAAGGGGGCTCCTTCCCCCCACACCCCCCATCCTCTACCAAAACGCGCCTAAATGCTTTTTCTTACGAAAAAGCATTTTTACATTGTTTCTATTGAGAGTTTTTTAGGCATATACTAAATTAAGCTTTTGGCTTGTAAAGTATAAAAATTCAATTGGCATCGATAATATTGATGCCAGAATTTTTATACTTTACAAGCCAAAAGCTTCTTAAAACAAAATCATTCTAGGCTAAAGATATAGGCATTATCGCCCGTTTAGTGCCCAATCATAATCTAAATATGACACCTTGTAGTCATCGAATCTTTGCTTGGAATAACGTTGCGCAAAAGCCACCACCGAAGCAAAGTCTTCCTTATACCACTTTAATATGGACGATAGATATACACGCTTCTTGCTGTGGTCTACACGTACACCATGTGGGCCATTAAAAAATTTCTGCCCTTGATCATCTAATTGTGTTGACAGTTGTTCTCCCCTATACACCTCAGAACGCAATGGAGGACAGCTTCGCGCCGCACATACCAAGGCTAGATGAATGCGAGGCTCACGAAATTCACGCCGGATAATATCATGTTCTAAGTTATCAAGGGTAATAAGTTTACCAAAGTAACGCACCACTTTTATTTTCCATGGACTGCTAAAAGTTGAACCTATGTCCTTAATGGATTTCACAGGATAATTATCAATAATAAGCTTTAAAGTGGCGGCATTATATAAGTTAATGAGATAAGCAAGACGCTCATGCTGTGACAATGTATTGTATGTACTGCGGCTGATTTTAGCTAAGCTATCCAAATAGGCATCAAGCCCTGCACGATCACTTTTGAGCGCCCCATACTTGACATAGCCATGCGAAACATATTTTTTCAAAACTGCATCAAAAGGTGCATGCAAACCTTCCGCATGAAGATTTTGCACCTGTAAGAAAGAAAACACCAATAACACCAAAAAAACGAATCTTTTCATACTGACTCCTGTTTTTTGTAATGCATTAAAGTAATTAATTGTTTTAAACTAACACTAGAAGCTTTGAAACATAACTCTTTTCAAAGTTTGTAATCGGTAAAGCAAAAAATACTGGCATCAATTTCTTCGATGCCAATTGTATTTTTTGCTTTACCGACTAAAAACGCATATGAATATGTAATGAAGCATCCATTCTAAAATCTCTTATGTATAAATTTTACAAACTAGAAAATGATGTTTTTGCTCATTATACTACAGTAGAATAATACCTGCTTTGACACAGTCAATTATGTATCATATAGAAATTATGTATTATTCAACACATATCGTGTTAAATTAGCAAAATTCATAGTAAAATAATATGTTTTTATAACTGAATATGTAGAGAGTTTTCCATGAGGAAAACTCGAGCGAAAGTTTTTTGAAGGGGGTCTGGGGGAAACTTTTTTTTCAAAAAAATTTCCCCCAGAAAAATTTACATGCAATATCCCATAAAAAAAGAGAGACAGATAAATCCATCTCTCTTTGCTATATATTTCTAAGCGAATTATTCGGCTTTTTCTTCTACCGCTTCAACTGCTTCAGCGCTTACTTGACCACGAGTCAATTCGATAATAGCCATAGGGGCATTATCGCCACGACGTGGGGTGGCAAGCTTCATCACACGGGTATAACCACCAGGCACACCAACAAAGGCTGGGCCGATTTCGTCAAAAAGACGCTTTACCAATTGGTGGTTGCCAAGCACACGATAGGCTTGACGGCGCGCATGTAAATCATTGCGCAGAGCCAAAGTGATGAGAGGTTCTACTGTACGGCGCAATTCCTTGGCTTTAATTTCGGTTGTGCGAATCTTGCCGTGGGTAAGCAGCGCTTTGGCCATATTGCGAAACAAGGCCTTACGATGCGAAGGAGTGCGCGAAAGCTTTCTACCAGAGTTATTGTGCC
>CAYJHS010000066.1:0-11613 GCA_964369815.1 uncultured Desulfovibrionaceae bacterium | reverse complement strand
TAATTAAGGTAATATTCCAATAAGAAAGAGTCACAGGCAAAATATTGTCCGGAGTCTGTAAAATAGAAAAAATAAGCCCTTCACCCACATAGGCAAGCACAGCAAGCGCAGAACCAAAAAACAAAGTAGCCACAATAACCAAGGCCACATAACGCACCGCCCTGTCCATGCGACCTGCTCCAATAGCTTGACTTATGGTAGCAGTAGCACCACTAGCCATAGCCATAGCAATAACCTGCAAAAACATATTCCCCTGCGCCACAAGCCCAAAAGCCGCCTGCACATCATTGCTAATCATGCCAGCTGTCCACACATCGCACAGCCCCATGCTAAAAAAGAAACACATGACCAACATTTGCGGCCAAGTAAGACGCCAAATAGTACCGGCAGAAAAAGAAAGAGGGATACTTTGTGGAAGATTTTGTTGACTAGCCATATATTTCTCAAAGTTTGTTTATACTACAGGTGGAGTTCTCTGGGGGGAAACTTTTGTGAACAAAAGTTTCCCCCCAGCCCCCCCTTCAAAAAACTTTCAATGCGATAACATCCTATTGTTTAAGTATGCTTTTACCGCAACAAAATCTTGGGAAGAGAGTTTGGAATCAATGTTGGCGCACTATACAATAGAAAAAGATAGGTGTAAAACACTGTTTCACACCATTAAAAACACATATTTTCAATAAGATACAATAAAAATGTGTTCTTAAGTAAATAATGATTTTGCTTTCAACACACTAATTTTCATGTATCGTGATTTTCACTCTATGCTTATTGCCTCCAAACAGGTAGTCTATAATACCTTTCGTTAGCATGATAAAACTTTGTATACCGCAAGAATTATTCATAGCAAAGCCAAGTGAAGCTACCTATGGGGACATTGCAAAATGCAATTGGTGTCGATGCAATTGACACCAGCATTTTTGCAATATCACCATAAGGTAGCAAATAATCAGTGGTAGTTTTGTTTACTGACTTAAGACAATAGCCACATAATGAAAATTATTCACGACAAAGAAAGCAAAGCTAGCTATGAGAACATTGCAAAATGCAATTGATGTCGATGCAATTGACACCAGCATTTTGTAATGTCCCCATAACTAGCAAGCATTAAAAGGAATAACCGCAATATTTCACGCTTTCTTCCTTAAATATCTTCCACAAGCACTGTACCGTCAGTCAAGTCCATAAGAGTTTTGGTGAGATTAACAACATGTTCCTTGGGTAAATAGAGAGTAAAGGTCGCATCAGCGCCAAAATCTTCTTGCAAGATTTTAGCCTCAAAGCTTGGGAGCAGGCGACGTACATTTTCAATGTGCGTATATTCTATGACAACGGTAATGTGTGCAGGGTCAATGCGCTCTTGCGTTGGAAGAGAAAGTAGGTTTTCTTGTACTGCTCCTTGATAGGCACGCACAAGACCGCCAGTGCCAAGCTTGGTACCCCCAAAGTAGCGAGTTACCACACACACCAGCTCACCCACACCACTATGATGCAATACCGTGAGCATGGGACGTCCTGCGGTACCATGCGGTTCACCATCATCAGAAAAACCCACTCGTGCCGTATCTTTAGGAGGGCCTACAGCAAAAGCCCAGCAGTTATGCGTAGCGTCAGCAAACTCTTTTTTTACGCTATCTACAAAGGCTTTAGCCTGCTCCACTTCATGGGCATGCCCCATAGAACAGAGGAACAGGCTACCTTTGATATTTAGTTCAGTACGATGTATGGCGTGAGTCTCAAGCTTTGGAATTAGGTAACGTGCCGAAGACGAAAGCATGAAACACTCCTACCAAACATTTGTACTGATTTTAAGATAAGTTAACAAATGGCTCAATGGTTCCTAAAATATTAACGACAGCACAAAAAGCACAGCAAGGCTTGCATATGACGTGCAACGCACTTGCTTTTCAATCCCTTGTATTTTTTTCTGGGTCCAAGGCAAACACTGACTTGGGCCAAAGCATTTTTGGCTTTCACATTCCTTTGAGGAGGCTACACTACCACCAAGGCCAGCGTTCAAAAGCCAAGCCACAGAGGCAAGGCTCCAGCCAATATTAGTGTTTTTTACACCTCTTGCTTGAATGCAAACGCATAAAAAGCCTGGCCAGTGGCCGCCATAGTTAAATCCAATTTGGCTTATGAAGTTTACACCGCACATAATGAAAGCACCAAGACGTGCCGGAATATACGTCATTATAAACAACACCTTATCTGCACCATACCCAAGGTGCAAATTCGAGCCATATGCCCATTTTTCGGCAGCAATACGCACAATAGTATACACCCAAACAGAAAGCACTGCACATTCAATGCTGCTTGTTAGGCCAACCATAAACCAAAAGAACGGTGCTATTATAAAAGTAGGAATATTTTGCGCTAAACGCTCAGCAAGAATTTTACGCATACCGTCCTTATCAAGTCCGGAAATCTCATAGCCAAGCAAGCGGGTTATGCTATGCTGTGCACCTTCGAGGCTAGCGTTTTCTACATCGGCAAGAGCCTTTTTGTGAGTATAAAGCAAAGAACCGGTACCAAAGGCAGCATATGCCAAAAACAGCATGAATAAATAGCCAACCAAGGGCAAACTCATCAGTAGGCTTATAATAATATAGGCCAATGCCACCCCTAATGCTAGACAAACGAAACTGATAATTTTTTGATCAGTCACGTTATCTTCTTGCATTTTATTTTGCGCCACAAGCCATTCGCCTACAAACTCCATAAGGCCTAATAGACTATGGACACAACAGCGCAAAACACAGCAATTCATTTGTGCCATACTATAGCGCATTTCAGCAATAAAAACTAACAAGATAAAGACAATTGCACAGATAATATCCATAATATTTTCTCCTTTCTATATCCAAGCATCCAAAAAACCACACTGCCCCAATGCTGCGTACAGCACAATACCCGCCGCCGTAGCTAAGTTGAGTGACCGCATATGAGGGCGCATAGGAATACGCAAGCCAATATGTTTTTGTGCCAACATAGCCTGTGAAAGTCCACGTGTTTCAGGCCCAAAGACGAAGCTATCTTCAGAGCTAAAGGAAAATTGGTGAAGGGGCTCTCCTCCTTTTGAAGAAGTCATCACCAATCTTTTTCCCTGCCCATCTTCTTGTACATAACTTGCGAAGTCCTCCCAAACTCGTACCTTGGCATGCTCCCAATAGTCAAGTCCTGCGCGCTTTAAATATTTATCGTCGGTGGAGAAACCTAAGGGTTTTATAAGATGCAAGGCAACATCGGTCACAGCACAAAGACGCACAATATTCCCTGTATTTTGCGGAATTTCCGGCTCAAACAAGACAATATGCACAAAAAACCTCAATTTTTTTGTAGTGTAACATAAAAAAAAGCGGAACCTTCCTAGAAGAAAGCTCCGCCTTAAAAATATTGTGTTTAGAAACTATACACAACCGGTAGGCTTAGGAAGACCTGCCATCTTACATGCACCCTTACCAGGGCCAGAAGGGAAGAGTTCGTAAACTTCTTTCAATTTGTAACCGGTGTTCTTGGAAAGGATACGCACCATAGGAGCGATACCGTTCTTCTTGTAGTAGTCTTGCAAGAAGTCAAGAATTTTTTGGTGGTCAGCATTGATATCAGTGATACCTTCAGACTCTTTTACATACTCCATCCACTCAGGGCACCAGTCATCAAAACGAAGCAAAAAGCCGTCTTCATCTACCTCAAAACTTTTACCCTTATAAGTAATCTCAGCCATTCTTGTCCTCCTTGGACAGTTTCATCATTAATTCCCAATAAAAAATTATTGGTATACCATTATACCCCATAAACATTCAGGGGTAAAAAACCTCTACAAAGTTTGGTTAACGTGCTCATGACAGCACCTTGTCTACGAGTATAATTGCCACAATATTTCAAAAATGGCAAGCGGCTAATGGAACTTTTTTTTATTTATCATTTTTTTGAAAAAAAAGGCGATTTATCAGCACGTTATGCATGCACATTAGCACTCCAAAATAAAAGATTATGCTTTTTTTCCAAAGCATCAATTAGAGCCACTTCATCTTCATGAGAGGGCAAGGGGCGAATGCGAATAAACACATGGCGCTCATCCTTAAAGTGTTCATTATCAGATAAAATAGAAAGAATATTAGCTTGATGTTCTGCCAAAGAGTCTAATACCGGACGTAAACTTCCTACTGCATCGGACAATTCGAAGGCAAGCAAAACCCCTCCTTGTCGTGCACCGGTAAGGCTAATGAGCACCTTAAAAATATCATGGTCTGAAATTACGCCCACAAGCTTATCATTTTCTGTCACTGGAAAGCCACCATAGCCCTTTTCTTCCATAAGGATTGCGACTTTCTCAATAGAGTCATTGGGCCCCACGCACACAGGAGCAACAGACATAATACTTTTCAATTTTAATTCTGAAAGTAAATATAGCACTTCTCGCATATCTAAAGATGTCGCTTGAGAAGGGGTTGCATCCTTAATGTCTCGGGCAGAAACAATACCCACCACATGCATTTGATCATCCACAACAGGCAAACGTCTGATATTATGTTCTTTCATCATCTTATTGGCTTTTACAACAGACGTATCAGGACTGGCTGTTATGACTTCCTTTGTCATCCAATGTTTAATAAGCATAACGTATCCCCTAGATATAATATATGTTTAATGATTAATCCGATTTTTTATACTACAATACTCATTGCTATCTGCATGCCTATGACTATATACTGACATACAACGCTATTCAAGTGTCATTGTATGATTTTTAAATTTTTCTACAGTTATGGAGATAAAATGTATATATATTGCGATTGTCAAGCAGGTGTAAGTGGAGATATGTTTCTTGGCGCTCTTTGCCATTTGGGTGTGAATTTTGCGCCTTTGCAAACGCTTCTTGCCACTGCGGGTATTGAGTGCAGCCTCCGCACATGGCAAGCACATCGGGAAGGAGGCGCCGGGTTTAGGGCTGATGTCACCTGGCCAAGCCAGCAACCATTACGACACCCTAGTGATATTGCTCAAATATTTGAGAATGTTGCAGTACACCCTAGCGTACGAACAAAAGCACTGGCCACTTTGGAGGCCTTAACTCTTGCCGAAGCTCATGCCCACGGCATCCCTCCCGAAGAGGTTCATTTTCATGAGGTGGGCGCCATTGACACAGTGGTGGATATTCTAGGCACGGCATGGGGTCTACATGAACTCGGCATTAATGAAGTGCATTGCTCAACATTACCATGGTTTACAGGCACCATTGAATGCGAGCATGGCATCATTCCCCTACCTGCTCCGGCTACGGCTTTTCTCTTGCAAAACAAACCCTTGCAAAATACATGGCCAAGCCTTGCCCAAAGTGAAATGGTCACCCCCACTGGTGCCGCCCTTGTGCATGTGTTTGGAAAGAGCTTTGGGCAGCCCTTGCAAGGGCATGTGCTTAAGATGGGCACAGGCTACGGCTCTCGGAAATCTCCTGCCGGTCTACGTTTATGGCTTGTGCAAGAGCACTGTAACAGTGACATTAAAAAAGAGTATATTTCTCAATTAGAAAGCCACATTGACCATCTCACCGGTGAAGAACTTGGCGCTGCCGTACAAGCTCTGAGCACTTTATCACAAGTCCTTGATGTTTTATGGATTTCTGGTCTTGGAAAGAAAAATCGTCCCCACGGGCTTTTGCGGGTACTTTGCTCTCCACACCACAAAGACGTTGTAGAAAAAGCATTTTTCACCCACACCCACACCCTTGGCATTCGTCATGCTTTACTCGAGCGCAGTATCCTTCAACGGGAAAACAAGACACAAGAAGATGGCTTAGTCTACAAGGAATATGAGCTTGACGGAAAAGTTTGGCAACGCCCAGAAGCTGACGCTCTCATATGCAAAGCACATGAAAATGCTGTGGGCATGCCGTCCTTACGCATTGCTTCACTTGCGAAGAGTAAAGGATAACACATTAAAGCATGGATTTACAAAGCACCTTCTTTTTTGCCCTCGCTTTTGCCGTCGCTGCATGTTGCGGCGCATTTTTGCGTTATGCCTTAACTCAAGGTGTGGAAAGATTTTGTGGAAAAAAATTATTTCCATGGGGGCTTTTTGCCGTAAACACCTTAGGCTGTTTGGGTTTTGGTATAATTACTGGTATATCTCAAAACATCTCACCTACCTTTTTAGTCCTACCCGAAAGCATGGAAACAATCATTCTCAGTGCTTTTTTAGGGTCTTTTACAACTTTTTCAAGCTTTATTTTTGAAGCAGATATTTTCTTAAAAAACAAGAAATACCTACAACTTACACTACATATAAGTGGGCAAATCTGCATAGGTTTTGGCGCATTTTTTTTAGGTAAACATATTTTTTCCCACTTTTAATATTGACAATCATTTTCATTTGCTATATCTTCCTACTTAAGAGTCAAAAGGAGGAAACAATGGCTAAAAAATCTAAGAAAAACAGCAAACAAAACATGCATGTATTGCAACACAAACAAGACACCGTTATTTCTGCAACTCAGCCAACGTGTTCTACCTGTAAAACTCCCTGCCCCTGTGCGTCCTGCCCACAAAGAATTCTCGTGGTAGGCGGTATCGAGCGTATGGAACCACTCTACAGAGAGGTTATTGAGGCCAAGGGACATATTTTTGAATATCGTGCTGGCCACTTACGTA
Source organism: uncultured Desulfovibrionaceae bacterium (assembly GCA_964369815.1). Lineage (GTDB taxonomy): Bacteria > Desulfobacterota > Desulfovibrionia > Desulfovibrionales > Desulfovibrionaceae > CAYJAD01. The sequence goes on along the minus strand of CAYJHS010000066.1, from coordinate 4,960 downwards.
AAGGCGGCAACAAACTCGACAATCTCTTACAAAGGGCAGACATTGTACTGTGCCCAGTCAACTGTAACAGCCATACGGCGTGTTTACAGGTAAAAAGTATGTGCAAGAAATATAAGAAAAACTTGCAAATTATGAAAAATTTCAGCCTCAGTGCCATAGAGCGCACCCTCGTGGAAGTAGTTAACCAATAGCTCCTCATACGCATAAGCCCTCCATATCTTCCGGTAGATATGGAGGGCTTAAATTTTTAAATTCTCATGAAATATACTGAATCAAAGCCCCAAATTAGCTGCGTATTGCTCCCATAGCCATAGCACAGGAGTAATAACAAAATCCAGCGGAGCCAAGTTTCGTGTAAGTATATTATCCGGCCAGAATATCGCTCGTACTGTTACAACGTTTTCGGCTGTTGTGGCATTGGCAGCACTTTGCTGCGACGGCGTATGCGCACGCGCCTCTCCTTGAGCATTATCCTTACGGGCATTATTTTCTTGCGTATAGAGCGTACCAAATTCCATAAAATTTGTAGAGTCATTGTGTAACTCCACAACAAAGTTCGTTTTATCTATAGCTTTTATAGAATGAACACGCCCTGAAAAAATAGTGTTTTCTGCCATAAGATACATATGTGAGCCACTCTTTAAGGCCGGAACGTTTCTTTCAGACACAGTAAGCAAAAGTTTTAATGGCGCATCTCCTTCAGGTAAAACATAAAAGGCAGCTGTCCCCTTGGGTATAATATCACCTACTTGTGGCACCCTGCCTACTATTTGCCCACTGACTTCAGCCACAATATGCTCAGAAATACCCTGCCCCGCAGCGGCGCTTAAAGCCTGCCCTGCTACTGAAGAAGATGCATAGCCTGAGCTTTGTGCTCGTTCTGCACGAATTTTATACAACTCACCTTCTATGGCTGAGCGTTGTCGGCTCGCAAACTCAAGAGTTGCTTTGGAGCGGTGGAATTTTTGCCTTATATTTTGCTCTGCTGTTACAGCAGCACGATATTTTGCACTATTATTTTGTACTAAACTACGCAAATACAGCAGTGCCCTAGCATGTTCTGTGGATAAGTGTTCCATAAGCTGTCGCTGCAAATTTTCTTCATGTCGTGCCAGTGCCACACGCTGCACCATGTCGGCCTCTAAAGAGCTCACTTCAGCCACACGGCTTGCAACGTCGCCTGCAAAAGTGCCACGAACCAAAGCCACAGCATGAGGAAGCTGCCCTGTATAGCCCGAAACATCAATCCGAGCAAGGCGCTGCCCTTTTTGCACCACTTGCAGTGGCGTAACAAAAACTTCTTTCAGCGCTGTGCTAATATGGGAGGTCACCGGCTGCATATTTAAAGTCAAAGAGCTAGAACCACTTTCAAGGCGTGAAAGCATGAACCAGCACAGTAAAACAACAATAAAAAGGGCAATGCCCAAAAATATTTTTATAAGAGTCCAAGGCCTTTTGGAGGGAGGACTATTTTGAGGTAAAGAAAGCATCGACGACATTATGTTATCCTATATTTTTATGTAGATGACAGAGCCTAAAAACAAGAAAATGACACTGGAGCAAATCCTATCAAAGAATATGCAAAAAATATGCAAATAGCGCCGGCTGCATGTCTGAAGCGGCCCGCTCCACACGCATGCCGCAAGCTATTTTTTTCTTTTCGCCATTTGTTTCCACAAGGGTTGCTTTTTGGCCAAAAGTGTCTTGAAAGCTCCTTTCAGCCTGCGAATCCCCAATCAAGTATATCTCTTCGGTACGCTGTAAAATATGTTGGGGATCAGGGTTAATATGCATCTCTCCCGAGGCATCCTTTAACGCCACTACGCTACATGAAGTTATAATACGAATATCACTCTTAATTAAAGATTTCCCATGCAATTTTTCCCCTACCTTACTGCGAAAAATCTTTAAACCTTCGTTAAGCATAAAAACCTTGCCGGGAGCAAGTAAATTCACAATACTGTTGGTCATCATGGAAGCAAGTGAAAGCACAAGATCTGCGCCTGCAGCATGTAATATGCCTATATTTCTGTCTAAATTTGCACGGCTAATAATTTGTAGATCTGGGCGTAAACGACGACAATATAGCGTTAAATAAATATTTGTATCATCATCATGGGTAGTTATAATTACTGTAGGAGAGGTGCGCATGCCTGCTTCTTCAAGGGTTTCAATATCTGCTGCATCTCCAACAATCAAGTTCTTTTGCGGTAGTTTACGGCTAACACGTAAATTTTTCTCCACAAAACAATACTTGCGCTGCACCGAAGCCAAATACTCGCCAGCCGCCATGCCTACGCGTCCATAACCAAGAATAACAATCGGGCTTTCTTCGCCCTTGAGGGGGTTTTTCAAAAACTCGTCCACTGCCTCCATTTGTTCCTTGGTTCCAGCCATGACCACCACAGAGGCGTCAGTAAAAATAGTTTCAGGATGCGGAAAAACAAATTTTCCCCGTTCCCAAAGCCCTACCACATTCACACCGGTGTGCGCCCGCAAACCGCAATCCTTAAGACTTTGCCCTACGAGCTGTGTACGCATGAGTGGTGCTTCAGCAATAACCAGTTTACCATATTCACTAATGACACTGGTGGGAGTGCGAGAGTCAAGCACCCGTCGTGCTAAGGCAGTGCCAAGCAATTTGTGATATTGAATAACGTGGGTTGCACCGGCAAGATTTAAGATATCAATGGCATCGTCGCTTTGCACACTACACGTAATGGGCACATTCATATCTACATCTCGAGCCGTAAAAGTAATGTTGGTGTTACGAGTATCAGAATCTAGTGCCACTAACATGGCTGCATTTTCTAAGTGTAAATTTTTATAGACTTTACCATCATCATGATCGCCCATAATAGCATTATAGCCTTGATCTATTAAGTCCAGCGTCACGGTGCTATCATTACTCAAAAGCACACACGAAGTACCATACCTTTGAAGTACATCTACGGTGTTTAGGGTAAGTGGAGTAATCCCTACAAAAATAACATGATTTTTAACATCTTTAGAAATTTTACGGGGCGTACTGCGTTTTTATTGTGCCTCAAACCACGGTGCATAAAAATATTGAATAAAAGAAAAGCGCAACATGACAAGGAGCAAAATAACCCCTGACATTAACACCACTATGGAAAAAATCCGCCCCATATCTGAAACAAATGTAATATCTCCAAAACCCAAAGTAGACATCACGGGGAGCGGCCAGTAAACACCTGTAGTCCATGAGAATGCACGCCCTTCATATTGCATTATATAATGGAATATAATGCTGTATATCGCAATTAAAGCAATAAGCAACATAATAAAACGCAATAAAAAAAACAAATTGCGCCGTGCACCACGCTCTTGAAAAAAAATTGTCAGTTGCGACGAAATAAACTTCATACTATTCCTAATATAATATTTTTATACGTTCTTAACAGCCAGCTAAGGACACATTTCATTATAGTAAAATAGGAAGAAAGTAAAATCAAGATGCGCACTTCACATAGCAAGAGAAGCTTATAACTCGCTCAATTTATAGCCAATACAAAAACTGCAAATCCATAACATTATACAGAAATCGCCTTGACAAGTTTGTACTTACAATATAGTATAATTAAATACAGATATGCTAGAAAATCCTTGTAACAGAAAGTTTTCATAGGATAGAATCGTTATGACTGTTTCTTCCCATACTTCCTCTTCGCAGAGTCTTGCTTTTGTCATTTTAGACACGCTACCACAACTGTTCTGTTGTTGGTCTCTTGACTTTGACCTTCTTTACGCCAACAAAACCTGCTTACAATTCTTTACTCTTCCAGAAAGCTGTAATATTACAGAAATTCAGTCATTCTACCCTGAACACCAAAAGACGCAAGTGGCATCTATAGATTTCTTAAAAGCCCAACACCAAAAGGCTTTACAAAATGGGGAGTGCCTTTTTACTTTTACCTTTTTAAACTTTAGCGGCAATGAACTACAAGCAAATGTGACCCTTACACGGATAGAACATGAGGCAACACACTGTATTCTCATGCAAGTTCTCCCCATTACCCCTGACGATACCCCAAGTGAGCCTTCCACTGATACCCTTGACGAAAAAACATGGCTGCAGTCTATCGTAAACTTTCCACTGGCTAACTCTACCCTTTGGAATGATGCGTTTGAACTTATCGACTGTTCAACACATCGCCTAAAAATGTTTGGCGTGGACAAAAAAACTTTTATCAATAATTTTTTCGATTTTTCTCCACTTTACCAAGAAAATGGACAACTCTCACGAGAACTTGCCAAAAGCTATCAACAGCAAACATTAAAAAATGGATATTGCTGCTTTAACTGGACATATATCAAAAAAGACGGCAGTACCTTTACAGCAAGAGTTTTACTCATGCGTACCAGCTTTGAGGATAAAAATTATATTCTTTCCTTCATATTAGATAATATGACCAATCATCACACCTTTGATGCGGCTCTTATGGAAAACTATGACCCTATGACGCTTTTACTTAAATATCTGCCCATAGGCGTGGACTTGTGGGACAAAAATTTTCAGCTGTACGACTGTAATGAAGCCACATTGCATCTTTTTGGGGTAAGTAGCAAAAAAGAATATATTGAAAATTTCGCGTCTTTTTCTCCAGAGTTTCAACCCTGCGGAGCACTTTCTCATGAGCTTATCCCCGCACAGTTAAAACAAGTCTTTAAGAAGGGATATCATAGGTTTGAGTGTATGCATGTCATCAAATTCTGGCAAGAGCTTCCCTTAGAAATAAATATGATACTCAGTAAAAACGACAATGGCGAAGATGTTATCATTGCCTATTATACGGATCTTCGCGAAATAAAACGCAACATTAACACTATCAAGAAAGACAAACAACGCTTGCGTAACATCTTAGACTCTGCCCCCTATGCCATCAGCCCCTGGAGTACTGACTTTGTACCGCTGGAATGTAATGCTGCCGTAATTGAT
>CAYJHS010000065.1:4386-11631 GCA_964369815.1 uncultured Desulfovibrionaceae bacterium | reverse complement strand
TTCCCCTCATGCAGCCAATACACGGCATCGCATCCTTCCACGGTGCTTAAACGATGTGCAACGACAACAATGGTTAAATCCTTGCGCAAGCTTAAAATAGTATGTTGAATTTCCGCTTCTGTGGCGCCGTCAAGGGCAGAGGTGGCTTCGTCAAAGAGCAGGATGTCCGGTTGTGTATAGAGCGCTCTGGCAATGGCAACCCTTTGCACTTGTCCACCGGAAAGACGCACCCCTCGGTCGCCTAGCATGGTATGAATACCTTCAGCTAGGTCATCAATAAAGTGCATGGCGGCAAGCTTACAACACGCCTCTACTCGCTCTTCGTCAATATCCTTACCCCAGTCGCTGAAGGCCACATTTTGCGCCAGAGTAGCATCCATTATATAAGGACTTTGCGGCACATAACCTATATTCAAATAACCGGGCACAGGCAAAACCTTTACCCCATCTATAAGCACATCCCCTTGCGTAGGCGGTAAAAGCCCTGTAAGCACACCTACTAACGTGCTTTTACCGGAGCCGGAAAGCCCCACAAGGCCCACCATATGACCTTTTTTTATGTCAATGTTAATGTTGCTCAAGGCATTTTTTTCTGCTTGTGGATAGGTGAAGTTTACATTGTGGAGACTAATGCTATGATTAAAAACATTTTTTTCAGAGCTCACTACTTCTTGCTGTAGCTGAAAGTAGTTGTTTATCAACGTTACCGCATAGGGGAAAAGTGTCTTCATATGTAAAATGGACTGCACACATTTATTCATATTAGGCAATAATCGCCACGAAATACCAGCCATAAGCGTGAGCGTGCCGGTAATAAGGGCGATACTTTTCCCCTGCCACTGCAAAAGAATGACAGTGCAAAAAAGCATCATAAAGCCCACAACCTCCAAGATCCACAAGGGATAATGGGGATAGGTTTGCTGCCGAGCATATGTTTGGGGGAAGTCGCTCGCTGTATGCGTAAATTGATCATAAAAAGTTTGTCTTTGATTATAAATGTGCACTTCTCGCATACCTTGTAGGGCAAAGTGCGAAAGCTTTTCTGTGTGCACTTGCATAGCTACAAGTTTTTCACCAAGAGTGTGTACCTTTTTTTGAGTAAGTTTATAAGTGAGAAGTCCCACAACCCCACATGTACCAAAAAGCAAAAGCGAAATAAGCGGAGAAAAAACAAAAGCTACCAGTAAAAGGAAAAACATGATTGCGCCATAGCTTATGGCATTAAGCGCAGCATGTAAAAAAATCAAAAGCTGAAAACGCCATGTGAGATGTGTTTGCAGCTCTGCCGTATTTTGCAAAGAGTGCCATAGATATGGGGCATATAAATACTTCTTAAAAATATGAAAAATAAGATTCCAAGAAAAATTTTGTGCAATATTTAACTGCTGATAGGTCATATAAGCCGTCATAATATTTTTACAAACACTTGCCACCGTAACCAGCAACAAAGTCAAAATCAGCATGCCAACGGTGGACGAGACCCCTTCCGGAAAGGGAATATGCGGTAAAACATCCCTAATAATAGGCATGGTCGCCAGCGTGTCCGGAGCAGCCATAGCAATGCCCATAAGAGAAATCATGCCAGCTAAGCCAAGCTCAAAGATAATGACTAAGACCATCCCAAGGATAAGCCAGAGAACTTGCCGCTGTTGCGCTTTGGGGAGAATATTATAGGTGGTTTTTAGGATATCAAGTGTTGTCATAGCGAGCGAGCCTGCACAAGTAATATTGTCCAGTAGGTGTTACAGTAAAAAAAGCGTGCAACATAAAAAAGCCACAACAAGCCACAGTGCACTAATTATTTGCACTAGGTACAGCGTAAAAATGATATTGTCAAACGTTCTTATAGCTTAGAAACAGCCCCTCAACGGCCTTATTTGCCAACCTTTATATGGCATAAAGCCGCATTATCAACCAATAAATACAAATATTTTTACCATTTTATCTCTTGACGTCACGCTTTTAGCCTATTATTTAGTGACACAAATAGAAGCGCCCACTTTGCTTTGTGGGTGCATACCTTTGATTAACACTATCATGCGAGGTTGCATGTTTTTTGGTAAGCATCATATAGTCATCTTTCGAGACGGCGGCGAAGGCAAAAGTAGAAAGTTTCGTGTCCGCATTTGGTTCATGTGCGTTATTGGCATCATTATTTGTGCTCTTTTAGCGAGCAATGTCTTTTTTTTAGTGGAATTTTTCAACAGTCGACATCTGCAAAGCCAGCTTGTAGACAAGCAAAAAATGCTCGATGAGCAAAGCGCACAAATTATTAGCCTTTCAGGGAAAATTAGACAAATATCCAAGGATGTTCTGCGTATAGAGCGCTTTGATGCCAAAATTCGACATATGCTGGACTTAAACTCCAAGCTTGGCAGCGTGGAAAAACTGCGTGACGACGCCACACTCAGCACATCGCTCCCCCTCCACCGACCAAACCTTATGTTGCGCCGTATGCAGCATTTTTTGCAACTGCTTTCTGAAGATATTCTTCTGGAAGAGGCCAACCAACAAGAACTCCTACTCGCCATGCGCATTGCCAAGGCCAAGCTCTCCACTTCTCCCTCCATTTGGCCACTACGTGGGCGGATAAACTCGCACTTTGGACGCAGAAGAGCTCCCTTTGGCGGACGTTGGAGTATGCATAAAGGCATAGATATCAAAGGACGAGTGGGACAGCCCATCGTAGCTTCTGCCATGGGCAAGGTGACCCAAGCCGGCTTTGACGGGGCCTATGGCATTGTAGTTACCATCGACCACGGTGGTGGCATCTCCACCAAATACGCCCACCTACAAGTTGCCTCGGTAAAAGTTGGGCAAACGGTCAAACGTGGTGAAATGGTAGGACGTGTGGGCATGACCGGACGTACCACCGGGGCACACCTACACTATGAAGTACGAGTGGGCGGCGTGCCAGTTAACCCACTAAAATACATGCTAGAATAACGCATAAAATAAATTTGAGGGAAGCTTCTTTACAGATAAAAGCTTCCCTCAAAATTTTCTACTTCTTCTTAATATTTTTCGTAGTGAACTTTAGAAAAATCGCAAGCACCTATTTCATACGCTTTAGGGTCTTCGGCTTTATGCCCTATAGCAAGAACGCACAACGGGTGTAAATGCATGGGGAAATCATAACGCTCTTGCAAAAAATCAGCGGAAACTTGTCCTTGCGTATTTTTACGCTTGTCCACTTGCACCCAAGTGGACCCAAGGCCAAGGGCAGTGACTTGCAACTGCATAAAAATTGTTGCCAAAGAAGCGTCCTCTATCCACGTATCGGTAAGCTGTCTATCACCCAAGACAATAATAGCTAACATAGCTGTTTTTAAGGGAGAAGTGCCGTGCTCTTTGACATCTGCCAGTTCACGAATTCTGGATACATCTTCCACCACAATAAACTCTACATGCTTTTTCCCCTTGCCCGTAGGCGCAAGGAGTCCGGCTTGTAAAATCTGCTTTAACGCATCGGGTGAAACTTTTTCCTCTGTAAAGCGCCGCACAGAGCGCCGTTTAGCTAAAACTTCTAACATAGTTTCTCCTTAATAAGTAACACGTGCCATAAAGTTGTGACACATAGGACATACTACCAAGCATTATCGTCTGCTACAAAGCTTCAACATACGCTCCACTCACAAGCCCACTCTGCTCCGTATGTAGCACCGCTTCCATACCGGGGTGTACCCGATCTACTCGCTCTCCACGATGGTCTTCAAGGGCATAGGCACCTGCGTTCAGTGGAGGCTTATTTCCGCCCGGCATAAACACATAGGCATCACGGCTCTGATCCCATTGCGAACGCACACTCACCCGCCACACTTGCGGACGGATTTCCTCTTCAAGCCGAGCCAACAAAGGAGAAAGGCCACCTCGTCCTCGACTATGCGCCGCCGCTACCTTTTGGTGCTTTGGCAAGAAAAAGCCCGTGCCAAGATCTCGACTGGACCACTTGGCAAGCTCGCCCACAAGCTCTGGCAAAAGCTCTTGCCAGCTTTGCAATACCTGCGACGTCACAGGCACAGGATTTGGCAAAAAACCCGTACAAGCGTTGAGCGCTCGCCGATATACGTCCACGGCATGCGCCACATAGGCTCCTGTGCGCATACGCCCTTCAATCTTCCATGCCCGAACTTTTTTGCGTACATACCACGGCACAAAGGGCAGTAATCAGAGGTCTTCCGGCGACCAAAAAGCAGAAAAACCTTCTTCGCCTTGGGTAATTTCAAAAATTTCTTCGCCAGAACGCAATTTTTCTTCCACCGCCAGACTTGCCCCCGGCATGGGGCGATACTCAAAGCGACACGGCTGCGTACACTGTCCAGCATTGGCAGGGCGATTATTGAGCCAAGCCGAAAGCAAACACTGCCCCGAAATGGCAAGGCATTGCGCCCCATGCACAAAGCACTCTAGCTCCACCTGCGGGCAAGCCTTGGCAATGGCGTGAATTTCTGCAAAGCGTAGCTCTCGAGCAAGGTTCACTCGCTCTGCCCCTTGCGCATGCCAAAAGGCCACCGAAGCCGCATTACAGGTATTGGCCTGCGTGGAAAGATGCACAGGAATATGCGAAAAATGCTTCCTTGCCAGAGAAAAGACACCGGCATCGGCAATAATATAGGCATCCACCTCAGCGGCGGCACCCAAGGCTAAATTTTCTAACGCGCTGGACATCTGATGCTGACGAGGAAAGGCATTACAACAAAAAAAGAGAGAAACTCCAGCCTCTCGTGTTTTTTGCCTAGCAAGGGCTAAATCTTCCGCAGAAAAAGGACGCCCCGCCCGAAGAGATGCAGAGCCCCCCAGATACACCGCATCAGCGCCATATAAAATGGCTGCCTCAAGTTGATCCATGCTCCCTACTGGAGCAAGTAATTCCGGTAAAATCACATTAGTTTCCACGCACATTCTCTGCCTTAATAATTTTTAAGTAGTTTATATATAGATAATTTGTCTTTAGTTGATTCAGATGTGTATTTCGGGCTCTTTATATGAAGCAATGAATTTCTTAAATATTCGAATAATCATAGTATTATCAAAAAAAATTATTTCATACGGTTACAAGCCAAATACCATTTTTTTAGCAACAACAATATGTATGGGCTTTGGGAAGGTTTTTTGAGCAATTTGCAGCGGCGGAGCGAAGCGGAGGTGCTGCACTGCGAAAAAAACTTTCCCAAAGCCCATACATCCGTAAAGTAGATAGTTATATGGGGTAACCCAGTTGGCGCCTCTGCTCCTTCAGCCCATCCAAAATCTCCACGCCCAAGCGTAAATTTCCCTTACCGCACCCTAAAAAAATGGTGGGTTTGGATGCACCGTGATAATCAGATCCGCCACTCACACTCAAATTATACTTTTTTGTCAGAGCCAAAAGACGGTCAGTCATAGCTTCATCATGGGTGCTGTGATACACCTCAAGGCCATGCAGACCAAGCTCTTGTAAGTATACAATATATTTTTCAAGCCACTCTTGTGAGCACTTTATTAAGCCAGGATGCGCAAGGCAAATAGTGGCCTGCGCTTCTCGCAACAAAGCCATGACCTCTTTCACATCCAAGAGTTTTTTTGCCACATAGGCTGGGCAATCACTACCCAAATATTTAGAAAAAGCTTCAGAAACACTGCTCACATAGCCCTTTTGTAAAAGCACAGCGGCAATGTGCGGTCGCCCCAATGAAATGCTTGGCGTATCGCCCTCTGTGATCGTTTCTCGATCATAAGCCACCGCTAAGACCTCATCATAAGTGATGGCAACACCCATTTTTTGCAAACCTTCCACTATGTGCATATTGCGCATAGCTCTATGCTCGCGCAAAGTCCCTAGTGCCTCTTCAAGCTTTGCTGCCTCATGTGGTACCCACAAAGCTAAAATATGCACCTCGCCTTGCTCCGAATGCACCGAAAGCTCACAACCACGAATAACTTCAAGGCCAAGTCGCTGCCCCTCTGTCTGTGCCTCAGCAAGGCCATCTAGGGTGTCATGGTCGGTAATGGCAATAGCGCAAAGCCCAGTTTCCGCCGCCTTACGTACCACCTCAGCAGGAGTGTCGCGACCATCGGAAGCCGTCGTATGTGTATGTAAATCTATCTGCATTTTCATAGTGTTACCTTTAAGGTTGGAGGATTTTATATTCTTGAAATTTCTTTGGGGAAAACTTTTTTGAAATAAAGTTTTCCCCAAAACCCTTTCAAAAAGCTTTCAATGCGGCCACAATGGCACCACCGCCCACAAAAGTTGCCGCCATGAAATTTCTGAATATTTTTATCTAATCACGGGTCTTTTTTTCTACTTCCACTTCCACCACTGTGGGAGTATCCATCTCTTGCGTCTCCTGCACCGCATCCGCTTCTTTGGCTAGGGGTACAGCATCCACGATATTTTCTGTAAGAGCCTGCTGCGTATTACTCACATCATAGGCAGGCGGCAGCGGCATGGATCCTTTATCCACAATAACTTGCCCAGTGCGTTCAAAAATTTCAAGGCGAAAGGCATATTCATGCTCAATGCGCCGTGTTTTGTAAGTAAAGTAGGCTTTCCCAAGATAAATAATACAAAAAGAGCTCAGCACGCCGCCAATGATCCACGGTAAATAGGGCGCAAGCATCTCACCAACACGCATGAGCACACTGATGGCACCGTCCACATAAAAAAGCGCCACCCCCATAAATACCACCCCAAGAAAGAGCACTATGGCCGGCGCCCCTTGGATAATGGTGTACACCTTACGCAAGCGCAAAGGCAAGTTCTCTTGCCATGCGGCGTCCTCTTCGGCACTTTTTTTCTGCATGGAGCGGAAAAGCCCTACCCCCGCCAAATGTACAATGAAAAGCAGCGCTGCCGGTGCCACCACTGCCGCAATGCCATAGGCTAACCACGGGAATTGAAACTGTGGCGGGCCACCATTGACGCCAGGCTCGGCATGAATAATACCATAAAAAAACGCCACCCCGCCCACGATGAGCTCCAAGAAAAAAATAGCCACTGACAAATAAAACAACAATTCCTTATGTTGCTTATTTTGTAATATATCAGCCATGCTTGAGGATTTTTGTGTTTCTTCGTTGCTGGCGGTCTCTGGCGCAGCTTCTTGTGTTTCTTTTTGCATAATTTCCCAATAGCTTGTTATGTTATAATATTTATACACTAGCTCGTATGTATTCTCATTTTTCTGGTGTGGTTTTAACACCAGACACCGGTCACATAGTGAAGAAGCATCAACTACAAGCGATAATAAAACTACAAAAAAT
>CAYJHS010000065.1:0-4376 GCA_964369815.1 uncultured Desulfovibrionaceae bacterium | reverse complement strand
TCACCTTATTTACACGCCCTACCTACGCACCATTGGCAGCACCGTAATAAGCATCACTGATGTTAAAACAATAACAATTCCACTGATAATATAAATATCTATAGCATCCCCAAAAACCACAACTCCCACCACTACCGCCGTTATAGGATCCATAACCCCAAGGATTGCCGATAGCACCGAGCCAATTTTTTTCATAGCAGACATGAGCAAAATGTTAGGTAGTACCGCCGTCACAAGCGCAGACAAGAAAAGGAGCAACCACACAAAACTCGTCTTTGCCAAGATAAATTGATTGGCATAAACGCCATACATACAGGCAAATACTGTACAGTACATGAAAAGGTAAAAAGAAAGCACTTGATAGCTGCCCTTACTGCCTTGCAGCTTAAATAAAGAAACAATATAACACGCAAAAGAAAAACTTGCCAATACAGAAAGCCCCATCCCTGTAGGATTAAGCACAATGTCTGCCGTAAAAACACCAGAAAAAAGCGCAATACCAAGCATGGTGGTCAAGCTTAAAAAAATCTTATACGGCTCAATTTTTTCCTTATAAAACAGAGCCATGAGAAGCATCACAAAAATAGGATTGGTAAAGAAAATGGTAACACTAATACTGCTTGGAATGAAGGTTAAGGAGTTAAAAAAAAGCAACGCTCCGATATAATAAGACAAAGCCCCAAGAATAATGATAGCGTGGTTTTTTATGGGCAGTAATAGTGGTTGTTTTTGGGCCTTAATAACCAAGAACAAAATAAATGCTGCAATGCCAAAACGATATATCAGACTCGTCTCTGCACTGATGCCCACCTCATAAATCGGTAAAAAAAGAACGGGAATGAGACCAAAAAAAGTAGCAGAAAGCAAGGCTTCTCCAATGCCCACCAAGCGTGTGGAAAAAGTCATATCATCCCCCAAAGATTCACATTCAATAGATTCATGGCATAAGGCCACAAGGCAGTACAAGTGTCAAGAGCGAAAAAATTATTGTGGCTAAAAAAATGAAGCCCCTGCAACGGCTCCCCTACTTTTGACTTTTCCCCAATAAGTGTTTATCTTAATGGGCTAGAGCATTTACACTCTCCAACACCAAGGATACACTATGCATATTTTAGTCACCGGCGCCGCAGGCTTTATTGGGCACCCCTTAAGTATACAGCTTATTAAACATGGGCACAGCGTTGTAGGTCTTGATAATCTTAATGATTATTATGACGTAAATCTCAAAAAAGCCCGCCTTGCCGAGCTTGACGCCTTGCAAAATTTTTCTTTTGTTTTTGGAGATTTAGCCGACGACGCCTTTATGGATGCGCTTTTTGCCAAGGAGAAGTTCACCCATGTGGTGCATCTTGCCGCCCAGGCCGGTGTACGCTATAGCATTGAAAATCCACGTTCTTACATTCAATCAAACCTTGTAGGCTTTGGGAATATCCTTGAAGGATGTCGCCACCACAAGGTAGAGCACCTTGTCTTTGCTTCCTCCTCATCGGTGTATGGCCTTAACGCAAAGCGTCCCTATTGCGAAAGCGACCCTGTTAATCACCCCGTAAGCCTTTATGCCGCCTCCAAAAAAAGTAATGAACTTATGGCGCATTCTTACAGCCACCTTTATGACTTACCGTGTACTGGCTTGCGCTTTTTTACCGTGTATGGCCCTTGGAACAGGCCTGACATGGCCTTGCACCTTTTTGCCACCGCCATTGTACAAGGCAAGCCTATCAATGTCTTTAATAACGGAAAAATGCAAAGAGATTTCACTTACATAGATGACATCGTAGAAGGAGTTGTACGCCTGCTCAGCCTACCACCCAAGCGTGGCACAGGCAGAAATGCTCACTTTGACCCTTTAACCCCTGCACCGGATTATAGCGCAGCGCCTTGGGGCATTTATAATATCGGCAACAACAACACTGTGGCACTGGGCGATTTTATTACTATCCTTGAAAAAAACCTTGGCAAAGAAGCCATAAAAAACTATATGCCCATGCAAGCGGGGGATGTAGAATCCACCCATGCCAGTGTGGAAAATTTAAGCACCCTCACGGGCTTTACCCCTGCCACGCACCTTGAAGAAGGCATTGAACGCTTTGTTGCGTGGTATAAGCACTATTACAAAATATAAGCCATTACTTATATTGCCAAATTTTGAGAACAACATGACCCAAACACCAGAAATCCTTGCTCCGGCAGGGGATACAGCTTCCTTTTTAGCCGCACTTGCCGCTGGAGCTGACGCCATTTATGTGGGATTAAAACATTTTTCCGCACGTATGCAGGCAGAAAACTTTGGCGCCGCCGAATTGTCACGCCTTGTAGATTTAGCCCACGAACACGATACTAAAGTCTATGTGGCCATGAACACCCTGCTCAAACCGCAGGATATGCACAGCGCCCATAACCTCGTTTCTCGCCTTGCGCGTCAAGTTGAGGCCGATGCCATCATTGTACAAGATGTGGGCTTTGTGGATATTGCTCGTCAGGCACACTTTGAAGGTGGGGTTTATCTCTCCACTCTTGCCAATATCACCCATCCTGCCGGCCTGCACGCTGCCAAGAAACTTGGTGCCGACCGTGTTATCCTCCCGAGAGAACTTTCCATTGACGAAATCCGCCTCATGGGCGAAGCCTGCCCCGATGGCCTTGAGCTAGAAACCTTTGTACACGGTGCATTATGTTTTTGCGTATCTGGCCGATGTTATTGGTCAAGCTATATGGGGGGTAAGAGCGGCTTACGTGGACGCTGTGTACAACCTTGCCGACGTATCTATAAACAAGGCGGACAGCAACTTGCCAGACAATTTGCCAAGGCTGAAGAAGAAGTCAGTAAGGCTAAATTACGCGAAGCCAGAGGCAAAAAATTCATGGATGCCCAGCGTGAAGGTAAGCGCCCACAAAAACCTCAACGCATAGGCAAAGAACACAGCGGGCGCTATTTCTCTTGCCTTGACCTTTCCCTTGATGTGTTGGCAAAAACCCTCCTTGATATCCCTAAGCTCACTTCATGGAAGATTGAAGGGCGCAAAAAAGGCCCCCACTATGTCTATCATGTGGTGTCAGCCTACAGGCTTTTACGAGATAATCCCAACGACTCCAAGGCCAAAAAAATGGCCATGGATTACTTAGAACTGGCTCTTGGGCGCACAGGCACCAAGGCACGGTTTTTGACGCAAAAAAACACCATCCCCACAGACCCCAATGCCTCCACCAGCTCCGGTTTACTCATCGGCAAGGTGGGCATTGAACAAAGTGGCGCTCCGGTACTTAAACCTTATCGAGACCTCATTGCCGGCGACTACTTACGCATTGGCGTTGAAGACCAAGCATGGCATAGCACCCTTTCCGTGACACGGCGCATACCTAAGGCCGGAAGTCTACACTTGCGAGTGCCACAACATAAAACCCCCAAAGCTGGCACACCAGTCTTCCTCATTGATAGACGTGAGCCGGAACTCACCGCCATCCTTAAAGACTGGCAAAAAAACCTCGACCGTCACAAAGGACGTACTTCTGCCCCTGTGGAGCGTAAAGGTTCCTTTAACACACATCCGGTTTGGGGCGAAGTATCTCGCATCCGTCGCCGCCCAGACATGACCTTGCGCTCAGCCATGCCCAGAGGCCGTGAAACACGTGGCGCCAAGGGCGGACATATGGCACTGTGGCTTTCGCCCAAAACCCAAGAACTTTCTCGTACCATCATCCCTCGTGTGGCTTGGTGGTTACCACCCGTCATTTGGCCGGAAGAAGAAAAAGGCTTTGCACGCCTTGTGGAGCACATGCTCAAAAACGGCGCCACACACTTTGTGTGTAATGCCCCGTGGCAAATGCAATTTTTTAACTCTCTACCCCGTGGTCTTGAGCGTGAGTCTCTGGACATTATGGCTGGGCCCTTTTGCAACATCGCCAACGTAGCTCACTTGAGTGTCCTCAAAGACATGGGCTTTACCGCCGCCTTCGTTAGCCCTGAATTACCCAGCGAAGACCTCCTTGCTTTACCAGAGCAAAGTCCGCTGCCCCTTGGCTTCATTCTGGACGGCTTTTGGCCTGTGGGTATTGCCCGCTTCGGACTGCTTGGCATAAAAGCCAACGAGCCCTTCGTCAGCCCCAAGGGAGAAATCTTCTGGGCCCGCAACTACGGCGCCAATGTGTGGATTTACCCTGCATGGCCTTTAGATTTAACAGAAAAACGCAAATACCTAGAAAATGCCGGCTATAGCATGTTTGTGCATATTGTGGAAAATCCACCGCAAAGCCTGCCCACGCTCCGCCGTGACGGCCTGTTTAACTGGGACGGAGAGTTGTTGTAATTATGTTAATTTTTGGGGGAGGGGAGAGGAAAATCTTTTTGGCGCTAGCAAAAGTTTTCCTCTCCCCTCCCC
>CAYJHS010000064.1:0-11636 GCA_964369815.1 uncultured Desulfovibrionaceae bacterium | reverse complement strand
AATGATATTGCTGTTTCGTATATGCGTGATTTACGTGAGTTTAAAAGCATGCTTGAAGAAGTGCATAGCGCCAGAGAAGCAGCAGAAAGTAGTGCGAAAGCCAAAAGTGATTTTCTTGCCAATATGAGCCATGAAATACGCACGCCCATGAACGGTATAATTGGCCTTTTACGACTTTTGGAAGGTTCTACACTGGATGCTGTACAAATAAACTTTGTACAAAAGGCCTTATTTTCTGCCACGGAACTTTTGCGCATTATCAATGATATTTTAGATTTTTCCAAGATAGAAGCTGGCAAGCTTGATATGGAACAGATTCCCTTTACCTTGCATGAAGTTACATCACACATGAAAAACCTTTTGGGAAATATTGCGGAAAAGAAGAATATTTCCTTAAATATTCATGAAGGGGAATTTGCAAGTACGCCTATTCTTGGAGATCCTGTACGATTAAAACAAGTTATTCTAAATTTATTAAGCAATGCCATTAAGTTTACGAGCAAGGGAAGTGTACGCTTGGACATCCAAGGTACTATTCAAGACAATGAATTATATTGTCAGTTTACAGTGCGTGACACCGGAATTGGCTTAAAGCCGGAACAAATTTCAACCCTGTTTTCGGCTTTTTCGCAAGCTGACAACACCATAACACGCAGATATGGCGGAACTGGCCTAGGCTTAGCTATTTCGAAAAATATCATAGCCATGATGCAGGGGGATATTTGGGTAGAAAGTACATTTGGGCAGGGATCAACATTTTTTTGTACCGCCAAATTTCCGTTGGCAATAGATTCGTTGCAGAGTTACGAAAATGGCATTAGCTATGAACATTTAGAAACTGATAAACAAGTGCATAATGGACATATATTACTTGTAGAGGATAATGATATAAATCAGCATGATCCGCAAGAAACCATTCACACCATGCGCTATACTTTAGACATTGCTCAATATGGACAAGAAGCTTTAGACATGCTTAAAGAAAAAACTTATGATGCCGTTTTGATGGATATTCAAATGCCTATTATGGATGGCTATACCGCCACTGAAAAGATACGCGCCCAAGCAGCATATGCCCATTTACCCATTATCGCCATGTCTGCCCATGCCATGGTTGGAGTAAAAGAAAAAAGCATTGAACATGGAATGAATGACCATATTACAAAGCCTATAGATATAACAATATTGCGACAAGCTTTAAGGTATTGGATTTCAGCCAAACGTTAGGGCATTTTTGATTGTTGTTTTCTTATTTGAAAGTAATCTCTACAACAAGGACAATGTTTTGAGATATATAGTCATATGTGCATGTTTTTTCTTGCTAGGCGTAGCCACCATTACCTATGCAGATGACATAACACCTCATTCAAAGCAGTATAAATTATATCAAGATGCCATGCAGGGTAATGCCGACGCACTTTATTATTTAGGCTTTGCTTATTTTGATGGAGATGGCGTGCCTAAGGATAATGTAAAGTCGTATGCTTATGTGCACCTAGCTTCTGCCTTGAGCAATAGAGCTGTACGCCATATTTTGGATAAAATAAAAGCCGAACTAAGCCCCGAGCAACTGACAGATGCCAAAACCCTAGCCGATGATTTATGGGTCAAGCTCCCTAAAAACTAACCTACCACAGTATAAAAATATGATTAACACTGGTTTAATAGACGGTATTTTTGGGGTTTGGATTTTGCTACACTTGACAATATGGTTAATTGGTCTTGCCATTCCTATAATAATACGATTTTTTATTAGTAAAAAACCACTGCCAAGAACAATGGCAATACTTTTCTCCACTATATTAATTTTTATAAATTTTTTAATCTTTTCAGCTTTAAGTTTTTTATTGGGCGGTTCGTATTTCACCAATTATATTATATTGATACTTGTTTCATTAGTGACGTATTTTATATTCACTAGAGACAATAAAATAAGCTTGTAATTTTCCCATAAGCCTCATCCCACACCCTTAAAGCTATGCTGTAATGCCTCAGTGAAGGCATAGTGAACTATAAAGCAATAGCGACATAATGCTAAGGTGCGAAAATTTCACACAATTTAAAGTAAACGTAGCCTTTAAAATTGGTAAGAAACTTTTTTGACAAACAACCAACAGGAAGGGGCTTTGGCAAAATGATAAACCTCTACCCCTTGGAAGTGGAGGAAGTGACAGTTGCCAAAATCAATTAATTAAAAAAAAGGCACTATTTCTGTGTATTTTTATACTTGTCTTAGATGTTTACGCTTGCCGCTTGTGACGTTTGTTTTGCATGATTTTCACCCCATGCTCGTAGAGTGAGAACAATATCCTTAAGGCCAAGGCCATACTCGGTCAGAGTGTATGCAACGTGCGTATCGTCATGAACTTGTCTACATACAGTACCATCTTTTTCTAGCTCACGAAGCTGACTTGTGAGAACCTTCTTAGATATGAGTGGCATTATTTTGTTAAGCTCTCCAAAGCGCAAAGTACCATGTCGTAGCAGAAAATAAATTATAACAAGTTTCCACCTTCCACCAATGACTGAAAGAGATATCTGGACACCACATTTTAAAACTTTGGGCTGTCTGCTACTTTGAGGCATACATCATATCCTTTGCAGGTTACTTTTAAGTAACCATTTAGTTTTACACATATTACTTGCAAAAAAGTTTCCAGTATTATACATAGCGAGCTATACACACACAAGATAAATGTGTGACCTTTTGAATCTGAGATTTACAGTTGAATGATCTGCAAAATATTTTCACTTTACAGACCTAAAAGCTATAACATCTCTATAAATAAAACATTTTGGAGGAAATGATGTCCATTTCACGCAGAAACTTTTTAAGAGGCGCAAGCATTGCGGCAGGGATAGCTGCTGTTTCATCCCCATCACTTCTTTTAGCCAATGAGCAGAAGAAATTAGAAGCTATTGAAGCCATCATGACAAGGCGTAGTATTCGTTCTTTTACCGATCAACCAGTGAGCGATGAGCAAATCGACACTATCTTACGTGCTGCTATGGCTGCTCCTAGCGCATACAATGAACAGCCTTGGGAGTTTATAGTTGTAAACGACAAAGCCAAGATTGAAGCGGTCTCTAAAATCAACAGGTATGGTTCGTTTATGAAAAACGCTCCCGTTGCCATCTTAACTTGTGTTGATAATGAAAAAGTTAAACATCAAAAAGGTTATGGAATTATTGATGTATCTATTGCGACACAAAATATTTTACTTGCCGTACATGCTTTAGGGCTTGGAGCTACATGGACAGGTGTGTACCCCAATGAACGGCTCGTACCTATGTTTAAAAAAGAGTTTAACTTACCCGAAAACATAATTCCTCTAGCTTTTGTGCCTATTGGCTATCCGAAGTCAACTCCAAAGCAAAAAAATCATTATAAAGCTGAAAGAATACGTTACAATTCATGGTAGTATAACAAAAACCATCCATAATATACATTAAAAATTATGGGTGGCTTTTCACTACATAAAATCTGTAATCACTTGTGCAATATCGCCATGTATTAAGGTGGATTTTTCCTTGATTTCTTGCGGACAATGTAAATCGTCTGTGCTGGAATTGATGCAAATATAATGCGCATGTGTATTTTGATATGTCATGGTTAAAAAAGGGAATTTTATAATGGCAGGCGTATTATAGCCCACTCCAAGCTCGAGAAAAACCATGTTTTTACGGCTATTATCTTTTATGAAACATTCATATCTGTTGGCGGCTTCATACCAACCGGCATCTTGCACAAAAGTATTATCTTTACGTAAATTTGTGGTCATGGGCTTGCCGCACTTGGGGCAATAAGGAATTAAAGCGGAAGGAATTTTACAATGGTTTTGCTGTTGTACCATTGCATAAATTAACTCTTTATTATCATACGTTTCAGCATGACAAGGTACAGAACACTGTAAAAGACCATAATCGCCTTGCATATAGTATAATCTTTCTTTGTCAAAGCTTGATTTTTGAAAAATATGGTCAACATTTGTGGTTATGACAAAATAATTCTTATGTTTAATCATGCTTAAAAGACTGTCATACGTGTCATTAAGCTCTTGTTCATAACGATTGTAGTAGATGTGCTTGCTAAAATATGCCCAGAATTCTTCTATGGTTTTATAGGGATAAAAGGCCGATGAATACATGTCTGTGAGTTTATATTTTTCTATAAATTCAGGAAATAAACGCTGAAATCTCTCCCCATCATAGAGTAATCCTGCCGCCGCAGAAAGACCTGCGCCTGCACCCACAATAATAGCCTGTGCATGAGCAATATATTCTTTTGCTTTTGCTATATTATCCCAATAATTGTTTGTAGATGGCATAGTCAACATCCTTGAACACGTTAAAAATAACTTTTATATCACTGTCAGTTTGTTGTAAAAGCTTTGTAATGGTCTGCACAGCAATGTGAGCGGCTTTATCATTGGGAAATCGAAATTCCCCTGTGGAAATACAGCAAAAAGCCATGCTGTGTAGCTTTTTTTCCACAGCAAGGTTGAAGCATTCTTTGTATGCACTCTCCAAAAGCTCACAGTCTTTTGGGGTCGGTTCATTACCAATGATGGGCCCCACGGTATGAATAACATGGGCACTTGGCAAATTGTAAGCCTTGGTGATTTTTGCCTTACCCGTAGCTTCTTCATGCCCTTGTTTTTGCATAATTTCATAACATTCAAGGCGCAATTGCACACCTGCAAAAGAATGGATGATATTATCTATACAATTATGGCAGGGTGCAAAACAACCAAGCAAGGCAGAGTTGGCGGCATTGACAATGGCGTCCACAGCAAGCCTTGTAATGTCCCCTTGCCAAAGATAGATGTTTTTATACTGCTTACAGGCTTGCAATTCAGAGAGTTGCACAATGCCTTTTTCTGCAATTTCTTCTTGCAGGACTTCATCTTGGATTTTGAGAAATGCCTCACTTATGGGCTTGGGAGGCCGTATATTCATAAGAGAGCGAAGCAATGCTCTTTGGTCATTAGGGGTATTTTCAAAATGCCGTGCGTGTTCTTTGTTTTGCGGCATTTCATCCAACAACAAGGTGTTCAAATAATGAAGTCTTTCTAAGGTAGTCATATTGTCCTCGTAGGTTATGCCGTAAAATTATGCTAAACTTGCATCACCGTATAGTCGATGCATCCAACATGTTTAAAATAGTTTCGGTAAGTTCTGCAAAGCGTGGGTGTGAACGCTCCCGTGGGTGAGTTAATTCTATGGGTAAAATTTGTAATATTTTTCCGGGTCTTGCGCTCATAACAATAATTCTGTCGGCTAAGTAAATAGCTTCATCAACACTATGTGTTACAAAAACTACTGTTGTCTTATGCTTTTTTCTTATGCGCAAAAGTTCACGCTGTAGTAGAATACGTGTATGTGCATCCAATGCTCCAAATGGTTCATCCATGAGCAATACTTGTGGGCAGTTGGCAAGAGCACGAGCAATAGCAACTCTTTGGCGCATACCACCTGATAATTCATGCGGCATAGCCTTGGCAAAGCTTTGCAAACCCACAAGCTCTAAATATTGCATGGCGACTTGCTGACATTTTGCCTTGTTTGCTCCTAAAAACTCCTGCCCAAGACTTACATTATCGCTGACATTACGCCATGGAAGTAAGGAATATTCTTGAAAAACCATGCCAATTTCTGCGCGAGGTTTTATAATTTCTTGATCATAATAATGAAGTAACCCACTATCTTGCGTTTCAAGTCCGGCAAGTATACGTAATAATGTGGATTTTCCGCATCCGCTGGGGCCAACGATGCACACAAATTCATTTTCTTCAATGTATAATGAAAGTGCATCAAGAGCTTGCACTATTTGCCCTGTATTTGTTGTAAATTGTTTTGATATTTCGCTGATATTAAGTATAGTTGTCATGAAGTTACCTTACAGTTCGGCGCCACGAGTAACGATGTTTTTCCACCCATTGAAAGCCCATATCCAAAATAATACCCACAAAGCTAATGCAGATTATACCTGCAATAACTACATCTGTGCGTCCAACGGTATAGGCATGGGTAATTAAATATCCCATGCCTGAGAGACTGCCGGGGAGCATCTCTGCGGAGACAAGACACATCCACGCAACCCCAAGTCCAATGCGCATACCGGTTACAATTTCCGGTGCAGCCCCAGGAAGCAAAATGGAGCAGAAAATATCTTTATTCCGCGCACCAAGAACTTTTGCACTGTCTATAAGAGTTTGATTAACTGATCGTACCCCATGAATGGCACTCAGCAAAATAGGAAAGACAGCTCCGATAAATATAATAAAAAGCATGGATAACTTTATATTATTGAGGTAATAGTATAAAGCACTGCGTGGTATTTCAAATACAGTGGACAAGCTTGCCACCCCAAACCAGGCTAACACCAAAGGAACCCAAGCTAGGGGCGGAATGGGGCGAAATATATTCAAAAAACTACTGAAAAAAGTAAAAACAGGGCGAAAATACCCCATCATAATACCTAAAGGAACTCCAATAATTATGGCAAGTGTATAACCACAAAGTACACGCACAAGACTTATGCCAATATTTGTGGCAAGCGAACCCATGGCAATAACGCTTTCAAAGGGATTTAGTAGCAAGTTTAAAACTACGCTAAGCCTTGGCAGTACAACTTCATTGCCTATGCTCCGCGCTGCAATTTCCCAAAGGAGTAAAAAGAGCGCGGGGGCACATAGGCTCATACACAAGCTGTATAACTTGTTATGCTTTATCATTTATTTTTTCACAACCTTATTGATGATACTATCATCAATAAGAATGTTTTTAACTTCTTTAAAATTCTTATCTTTAAGCGAACCACTATATTTATTTAAGGAATTTAGGATGGATAAATAACTATTTACACCACGTTCCCAGCTTTCGTTAAAGTTACTTAAAAATACTAAACTAGACATTCTACCGGCTTTAGCAGGTAAACCAATCCATTTTGCTGCTATTTCTCCTGCTTGGGCTTGATTCGCATTGCTCCATTCATTATTTTTTACAATAAGCTTTACAAAGGCTTCTATTACTTCCGGATATTCTTTAATGGCAGCATCAGATGCCACAGCTACGCAGCAAGGGAAATTATTCCAATAACCAGCCGGCGGTAAGTCACGTAACTCCGTAACCAATTGTCCAACACCCTTGGTAATGGCAACTTCTGGAAATGGAGATGGCCCAACTACAGCATCTACTTGCTTTGCCGAAAGAGCAGCAAGCAAGTTGCTGGTATCCTTAAGGTCAACCAAGAGAATTTGGGCATCTTGCACGCTTGGGTCTAATGTTACTTTAAAACCAAGCTTTTCCATGGCACCTTCAAAAATGATTTTTGGTGCACTTGTTGGAGAGTGAAAACCTACTTTTACAGGCTCTTTGGAAGTCTTTATATAATCTAAGAAAGTTTGCAAATTATCAAACTTGCTACTCTTGGGCGCAATAAGTCCAATGCCTTCCGTTTGCAGTGGACAGATAATCTTCATGGGGGTGCCCTTATCAATACCGGCCATAATGGCGGTAATGGAGGCAAGGGACACATCTAAATGTTTTTGTGCAAAGAGTACTGCTGCTTCTGAACCACTTTTGGTAACCACAAGGTCAAGTATTGCCACGGGCTTATCACCAATCATTAATTCATAGCTTTCACGTTCTTTAAGTGTTTTTAACCAAACACCAAGATTTTTATGTTCTTCGGCCTTGGAGCAGGCTACCAAGAAAGGAGTGTGATGTGTGGTGAAGATAAAACCGGTTTTTAATATGGGCAATTCTGCGGCCATAAGCGGGCTTGTAATTACCAAAGCAAGCATTAAACTTACACATACACTTAGTTTTTTAATAATATTCATGTCATTTCCTCGTAAATATCATAGGTTTAAACAATGTTGAACTAAAGACTATTGCGATGCTTTACCATTTCTAAAAAGGCCTCAATGCGCACCTTTAATTGTTCGGTATCAGTTTCGGAATAGTCAGTTTCAAGATGCAAGAAGGCTTTGCCAAGCTCATTTTGCACAAATGGTTTTATGAGTCCTGCTTCAATGGAGTATGTTTGGCAACCATGCCAAGTAAGGTCAATGACTGCGTCCACAGAAAACTCTGCACTCATAACACGCAAAGCTTCATATCTATACGGATTTGGCGACATAACCGCACAAGGCACATCAAGATAAGCCTTGGCAATGGCCGTGAGTGGATCACCCTCTTCACTCACCATTACACGTGTTTTTTTGTAGCCAGAACAGTTATCAAGACAAACCACGTTTCCGCCGCAGTCTTCAATTAACTTCACAACCTTATGTGAACCCATACCCACAGGCACACCGGTTAATAAAATGCGTACAGTATCTTCAGCATAACAGGCTTCTCCGGTATCAGAACGTTCACCCATTTCTTTGGCAACTGCCTCAAGCATGGCAATGGAAACCTCTTTATCAGGGAAGTAAGACGTCTTAAAGCCCACCTCCACAAGCTCCATACCTGTGATGGGTGAAGGCTTGCGCATGGCCAAATCAAGCACAGATTTTAATGCCTTACGCTCACGGTTCATGGTTCTAATGGCTTGACGTAAGTCATCCTCACCAATGGTACAATTAAATGCTTTTTCCACTTGTTTTATAAGTAAAGCAAGTTCTTCGCACCATGCAGCAAGAGCCGTTTCATTTTGCACTTGGGGGAGTTGCAAAAGGATAAGCTCATGCTTTTTAGCTAAAAACTCATACATCTTCTTCTTGCCATCACAAGTGGTATCGGCAACCACCAAGTCAGAAGCTGAAAGATATGGGCAAGATGATTCTACGGCAAAACCATATGAGCTTTTAATTAAAGGACATAGGGCACGAGGAAGTTCTGTTTCAGCACTGGCAATGGAGTCATTTTTTGTACCACAAAGAGATACAGGAATGGCACCTGCCGCAATGCTAATTTCTGATGGGGTATACAAACAAAATTGACCCACTACTTTGCGCCCAGCTTCCTTCGCTTCGTTTATGAGCAAAACATTGCGCTCAAAGGCGGTGGTTATGGCGTCAAGAGATGAACATTTCATAATATTTTCCTATAATAATATTTTTAATTTAAATCATCTGACCAGCAAAAAGTGCGGCGCCGAGTGCGCCCATGCACTGGGCATAGTCATGTACATATATATCCTTACCAAGTTCATGCGCCAAACAATCAACAAAAGCCGGATTTGTGGCAAGTCCACCGCTAAACACGCATATACCTTGGTCCGTGGCAAGACCCATACGCCCACTAAGTCCACGCATGCGCTTAGCAATAGATACAAAAACGCCAGCGGCTACATCTTCGGGCTTTGTTCCCTTAGCTAAAAGACCGACGATTTCGCTTTCAGCAAAAACTGCGCACATGCTTGATATGGGTACAGCTTGTCCCCTAGCAGCCGCTTCTCCAAGCTCTACTAAAGACATATTCAAAATTCCCGCTAAAACTTGTAAAAAACGTCCTGTTCCTGCTGCGCATTTATCATTCATAACAAAATCAAGAACTGAGGCATCTGGCAAAACCTTAATGGCTTTGCTATCTTGCCCGCCAATGTCCAGCACCATACTAGCTGTAGGACATACAAAAACTGCTGCTTTAGCATGACAAGATATTTCCGTAAGGGTTTTATGCGCAAATGGTAAAGAAATGCGCCCATAGCCTGTTCCTACAATACTTTGCAATTGCTCTATGGTAATTTGAGCCATGGCGCAGGCTTGTTCCAAAGCTTGTTCTGCAGCTTTGTGTGGTTCAAAACCTGTTGGTAGAATATGAGTAGCAACAATGGCCTTATTTGAGGCATCCATTACTACTACCTTAGTAGCCATGGAGCCCACATCAATACCTGCAACAAATTTATGATTATGCATGGTTAAGTTTTGTGTAACATTTGGCATTTTTTTACTTCTTAATACTAAGCCCTAGTTCTCGCACAAGTATTAGGGCTGTAATTTCAGTAAGTTCACCTGTAAACGCTATACATTGCTCCATATGCTTGGAAGAACCTAGCTGCATACCCTTAGTCAAAATTTTACAACAACACACTTTATGTCGTGCATTGAATGTATCTTGTACTTCTTTAGCCAGCTTCATACATGTATTTACTTCAGATCCCTTGGCCTCACTTCGACCAAAAAACATACCCAAGGCCATAATAGCACCACTAACAGCTCCACAAGTACAACCATTATTCATACCAACGGGAAAGCCCGAGGCAAGTTTAATCACAGAATCATCATAAGGTGCGTTAAAAGCATCCTTAATAGCTTTAACAACAGCCTCTGAACAGAAAAAATCACCATCACGATAATACTTTTCCGCACGTAGCCTTATCTTCTGTATATCAATTACTTTGTCTGGCATAATGTCCTCAAAATAGTGTGTAAATTTAACGCACTATGTAAAATATTTATTGTTATGAAATTTAAACAAAAAAACCGCACTATACTGTGCGGACGAGGGGAGGGCGCTTAGCTGTACGCCGATGGGTAGATAAATTTTTAGAAGGCGCTAGACCATCAGCATAGTGCTAAGGGACAACCTGCCCCAGACTGATGGCGTCAGGTAAAGCCAAAGGGAAAAGACACATAGCTATACATATGAATATTATATGTTTTTAAAAATAATATGGCATAGTCGTTAATGTGCATGGCAAATGTGTACGATACTTCATACAAGTTGGTCAAGTGTATTGTTGTGTAGAAAATTTATTTTCAAATAGTCAAACCGTCAAAACTTGTGAAGGTTCTTTAAGTATGACCATGAAAGAGTTGTAACTACAAAAAAGTTTATAGGAGGCCTACAAATAGTAAAAAGTAATCATGATGCAATATGCAATTTAGTATAAAATTACAAAAATGTTTCTGAGATAAATGGGCTATGCAGCTACTCCTATAAGTCTTTATCATACTAATATAATACTTTCGTGACCTAGCCTAACCTTATTTATGTGCAGATTGAGCTTACTAAAAAAAGAATTAATAGCGTATGCCACCCATGGGGGGCTTTTGTGCTGCAGAGGTTTCTGCGCTCTGTAAGGATGCAAAGCCATAGTGTTTCATGGTAGCGCTCAAGGTTTCTTCAGCAAGGTTGCGCTGTTCAGCTTTACATGTATTGGTATATATTAATAATTTTTGTAAGGTTGTAGCAGAATAGGTAGAAAATTCGCCGCGCAGATATGTTTCTTTAGAGGTCACGCCTAAAATGTCTTGTTTTGAAAAAGAGGGGCGACCTTCTGACAGTGACGATGCGTGGATGATGACGCATGCCAGTTCCGTACAGTCTCGTATTCAGAATGCCGACTTACGTTCTATGCCGGAAATGTTGGAGTAAAAACTCCTGAGGGGGGGGACCCCCCTCAGAAAAGTCTTTGATACATTATTTACTTAGTAAGTCCGGCAAGCACTTTATCCGGAGTTGCGGGAAGATGCGTAATACGCACACCGCAAGCATTGCGGATGCCGTTGAGGATAGCTACGTGCGGTGAAGAGGTGATACCTTCACCCACACCGGCTGCACCAAAAGCGCCATATTTACGAGGATGATTTTCTGAGTAAAGAATAGTCAAGTCGTCTGGTACCATTTGAACGACTAACAAGTGATAAAATGGCAAATTAGAGTGCCAAAAAACTCTACTC
>CAYJHS010000063.1:8225-11773 GCA_964369815.1 uncultured Desulfovibrionaceae bacterium | reverse complement strand
TTGCTTTTTTTAGCTGTTTCATATCAATATACAAAAAAACTATAAAGAGCATACACATCAAAAAAATTTCTACAAATTGTATGGATACTTTTCCTAATGGTGTTGATATTCCAAGGGCCAGCCCAAGTATTGCGGCAAACAAAATAATGAGAGGCTGGAGTTTGTTTATAATATTCATAGTTCATTCATGTGAGGATTTTTAGCACATAGGCAACATGAGATGCTATTTTAAGCTTGCATCCCAAGTACAATACGGCTCTCGTGCCAAAGCGGCATTGCGATAGCGTGCATCGTGAGTGACTTCTTTTCCAAGCCAATCCGGCTTTTCAAAGCTTTCATCTTCACTTTTTAATTCAATTTCTGCCACAATAAGACCGGCATTATCGCCACAAAATTCATCCACCTCCCAAGTATGGGCATGGCGCACAACTTTATGACGTATTTTATAAATAAGGGGTTGATGTGCTACATTTTTAAGAAGTTCTTGGGCGTCATCTAATGGAATAGGATATTCAAATTCTATGCGCCCAATGCCGTCCTTAGGGCCTTTAATGGTAAGATACGCCTTTGCATCCTCGGTGCGTACTCGCACAAGACACAGGGGGGAAGAATACAAATAGCCCTGACAAAAGGTAAATGACTGAGCTTCCTTACGCCACTCTTGACCCAAAACAAGGAATTTTCTTTCAATTTCTCGAAACACGGTTCCTCCCTTTTGCATATTCTTTGAATTAGGCATTTATAGCCTTAACTCAATAAAAAAACAACTACTACTACTCATTTCAAGTGCAATTTAGAAAAAGTTTCACCTTAGCAATGGACTGTATAATCTTTGGGAAGGTTTTTTAAGCAATTTGCAGCACAAAGCGAAGCATAGGTGCTACACTGCGAAAAAAATTTTACCAAAGCTCATACAGTCATACGTCAGAAACATGTACAAACATGGATAAAAACATTTTCTAATGCTGAATTAAGCCAGTGGGCACGTAGTTATAGTTCCACACAGTTTCCCATGCTCCATCATGCTCAAGGCCAGAAATATTCTGACACGAAGCCGGCTTTGCCAAAGCATTACAAAAAGCTGTATTGACCTGCGGTGGAATAATTTTATCATCATAACTCATGACATGTCTTTGCGGAAGTGCCGCAATACGAGCTACACTTTTTAAAGGTTTTAAGGAGTTACGCAGCGGTGTCACTTTATGCCACTCTGTCCACGCATCCACATCTAAATTACCGGCAAAGCTACCCAAAAAAGTCACATCATTACGCCTTGCCGCCACCAAGGCCGCCACGGATCCGCCACCGGAATACCCCACCAAAACCACAGATTGAGCCTTTGTTTGTGCCTTCACCCTATCAATAGCTTGATTGGTAGCTGTGATGACCTCCGGCGCAAAACGTGCTCCTGTCCAAAACTTTTGCGAACACATTTTTCTGTCTGCGCCATTCACATATTGACAGGGGCGCGCTAAATAGAGCACCGGCCCCGTGCTGGGGTCATT
Organism: uncultured Desulfovibrionaceae bacterium; assembly: GCA_964369815.1. Classification (GTDB taxonomy): domain Bacteria; phylum Desulfobacterota; class Desulfovibrionia; order Desulfovibrionales; family Desulfovibrionaceae; genus CAYJAD01. The sequence goes on along the minus strand of CAYJHS010000063.1, from coordinate 10,268 downwards.
TTGCGCCACATGTAAGGCTGTAGCCTGCGTAGGCGTAGGATCAGAGGAAGGCTGCGTGCGTGTACGCCATGCCAGTCCGTCACCTTCTATATACACATGTAAAGTGTCACTCTCTCCCTTAGCCGGACGCAATAAAGCGTATAAATGAAAGGTCGTTGTGGAAATGACTTGCGTCACAAAACCTTGTGAGCTTTGCACTTTTTGGATTTCTCCCTGCATGTAGGCACGCCCATATGGCGCAGCACACCCGACAAGGAACACAAAAGCTAAGCACAAGGCAGAATATCCTTTAATTTTTTTCATACTAATACTAACAAATATTAATATTTTCTTATGTGTACTAATTTTAATGCGTGCTTCCATATATAATGCCAAAGCCGCAATGGCTTCATCACACACAGAAAAAACCGGAATACCAAGTCGCATAAGTGCATGCCGATAGGCATTAAAGAGTGCCCCGCCATCCACGATACCAATAAGGGGTTTTGCCTTGCCCTTGGGTATATTTTGCATCATTTTTTCTGCAAGATGTATCATGCTTTGCTGGTCTTGGATATTCAAAGGCATTTCACTCATGGGTAAACTGTGCACCGAAGGTGATAAAGGGCCAAAACTCATCACAAGGGCATCAATGCCTTTATCTTCCAGCAATACTTGCGCAAAATCCACATGCACCTTGTCGGTAGCGGCAGGATTAATATCCAGTGGGTTTTGTACCGTCACCAAAGAATCCAACTTATTTTCCTGTAAAATGGCCTGAATTTTCGCCGTGCACTCTGCACTAAAAGAGCATAAGCTCATGCTATACTCATCTGACTGAATGGAATCTGCCATACCCACAGCCTCAAAGCCCGCCCCACTCACCGCCGCAAGGCGCCTGCCGCCAATAGTAGTGTGGTGCAAGTGCTCTGCCAGCATGAAAACATTTTGGAATTCTGTGAAAGTGCGTGCTACAATGGCACCGGCCTCTCGCACACAGCTTTCACACACCATATAATCCCCTGCCAACGACGCTGTATGCCCACTGGTGGCGTGTTTGCCCTCTACGGTACGTCCGGCCTTATAAAAGACCACCATCTTGCCGGCACAAATAGCCTTACGCACAGCATCCACAAAAGCTAAACGATCAGTATCGTTTAATCCTTCCGCATAAACAGCAATGACGTCAACTTCGTCAGAACGGCTAAAATATTCTAACATATCTCCAAGAGTCAAATCCGACTGATTGCCCATAGACACCATATAAGCCGGTGATAGATCAGGCATTTGGCTTAACCGATGCAGCATAAAGGCGCCACTTTGGCTGATTAGGGCTGCTCTGTGATATTTTTTTCCACCATTACATGCACTGCCTGAGGAAACAATACTATGTACATTGTGCGCCGGTGAAAATTTTTCTTTAGGAATAAACCACGTATCGTACTTACCAGGATGCGACACAACCCCCATGCAGTTAGCCCCTAAGAAGATAGGCCCCCCATGCTCCTGCGCATGACCAAGCATGATGTCCTGCTTAACGCAGACAGCTCTTTCAAGGCTACTTTCTGTTTCGCCCATATTTCCGGCAATAAGCATGACCGCATGAGCACAATTTTTATCCACTATGGTATGTACAAGCTCAGGGAGTGACTCCGCGCCAATAGCTAACACCAACAAGTCTAGCGGTGTTTTTTGCGCTTCAAGATTTGGTACGCACGCTATGTCGCCAATAGAACTTTCTTTTTCGTGGAAAACAGTAATGTTATCCTTGGGAAAGCCCGCTTCCATAATATTATCAAGAATTATACGCCCGAAATTTCTTCTTGTAGAGGAAACACCCATAATACCAATATGTTCTGGATGTAGTAAATTATGAATTTTAGCTATGGGCCTTGGTAAAGGCGCTGCCTTTGGCAAGGAGAAACGACATAAACCATCAAGCGGAATCATCAAAAAATCTGTGAAGGCAAAAGGGTTTATCTCCAATTCCTCTATAATAAAAGGTGCTTCAAGGTTTTGTGTTGAAAAGTATTTGCCCATTTCAATAAAGGCCTCAAAGCATTA
>CAYJHS010000063.1:0-8215 GCA_964369815.1 uncultured Desulfovibrionaceae bacterium | reverse complement strand
CTGCTCAGCGCTCACAATGCGCCCACTCCCACGGCTGTACCCTGCGAGTTTTTGATAGGAAATAGTCTTGCGAAATAATTCAAAAAAACTCTCTCCATCCACCATTTCCACAGAAGCAGCTACAATGGCTTGTCCTTTTTTAAAGCGCTTGGCATACAGCTCCGTATCAGTACCCCCAAGGCCGGCGCTGATAATGGTGCCAAACTCCCGAGTATGGCGCAACCCCACAATGAGCTCATTGCCAAAAGCAGTAGAATCCGGCGGCATATATTGGGTAAGCATAACGCCACGCACATCATTTTGAATAGTATAGAGTAAATCTTCACCTTGCAAACCTGCATAGCTTTCAGGGCGATAAGCAGGAAACCTTTCCAATACTCCCGCAAAGGTTTCCGGCACTTCGTAAAACATACGTCGCACAGCGGCACGCACTTTTTCCAGTGTTCTTGGTACAATACGTACACCTTTAGCTTCGGTCTTATGTACAATGGTGGGCGAAACTATCTTTAAGACAATTTTATCACCACTAAAGATGTCGATATCTTCTGCTGTAGGCGGTGCATTGCGAGACACAAGTAAAGTCTTAGGGGTGGTTTCTGCGCCTGAAAGAGCAAGAAGTTCATATACTTCATACTCAAAAAGATAATCTCTTCCTTGAGTGTGTGCGGTGGAAAAAAGGCGACTTATAGCTGAATAATCAATGGAAGGTTGCATGGTATATCCTTTATATAAGTGAGCATAAGAATGTAATAATAGTCACAAAATATGTATATAGTTAAATGACATTCTAAGCAAGTGCAACACGCTCCGTATAAAACACACAAGGCATTTTCTGCCGCTTACACCTGCATCACAACTTTCATAATACACTATAATTAAAAACAATTCACTTTGGAACACTCTTTGAATATATAAGGCAACAAGGAGTGCAACCATGCAAATTATGCCCACTACATCTTCGACTTCCCTCACTGAACAATATTTTGCCGGACAATATTATCAAGGCGACGCCGCCGACAGTTTTGCTGAGGAATTATCACGTCAGCAAGCGGCCCGTGATGCTGTTGCCAATGACGAAAGCCATTCTGTAGCGGCTGCCTTAGATACAACGCCTACGGTAAGTCCTTTGCAACAGGCTCCTTATAATCTTACATCTGATGACGGTGGTATCACCTATACTACCGACGAAGTCATGTTTACACAGCAAGAATTACAAGACCTTGAGCGTGATTTACGTGCAAACGGCGCCCCTGAAGAAACTCTTACGGAATTACAAAAACTTGCAGAACAACCCGGAGGCTCCACCTTAGCAGAAGTTAAGGCGGCAGTGCAAAATGAGCGTGTTTACCCAAGTTTGTCTCAGTCTGAGAGCAGAACCCTTGAAACCCTCACCAAGAAAATTGACCCCAGTGGAAAGCTCTATGGTAATGTTCTTGGGCAATTAGCTGCCAACGACGGCAAAGGTGCCTTAGAAGCCCTCGTACAGGGCTTAAGTGCGCTTAATGGGGAAAAAGTTAGTATCAATAAAGACGAAATCGCCGTGCTTGGTAAGGCTCTTGGGCTTTCAGATGCGTCCACCGATAAATTACTTAAGAGTTTTGGAACTGGACAAAGCTTAAAGCTTAACCAAGAACAGCTCACTACTTTCTTAGCCCCTGCATTTAATGACTTTTCCTTAGAAAATATCAACAAAGACAAACTTGCGACGGCGCTAGATGCCACCCTTGGCGAACTTACCAAGAAGGCCAAGGAACGCATGGAGCAGGAAAAATCTGCCTCTGAGCTCTCTTCTCGGAAAGTAGAACAAAGCAAGACCGTCATTGAAAAGACCGTACTGGAAAATGTGACAAACACCTTGGAAAATGCTCGGTCATCCCAAATGGGCAATGAAAAAATTTCCCATGACTCTGCTACTAAGGAAGATAAGAGCGAAAAAAGCTCACAAACACACAGCGATAAAAATACACAAAACGCCGTCTTTAAGGATGGAGAAAAAGGCAATACTATACAATTTAGTGATGCGCAAAAAAACACTGACGCTGTGCGTGATAAAAACACAAATTCTACCACTGAAAGTCTTAATGAAAAGTTGCACAGCGACGCCACCCTTACCCATAACGATCTCAAGGGCGATTTAGCCGACGGGCAAGCACAAGGTGACAATAGCGACCCCAAAAATACCAATGATGCTTGGTCGCAGCTTTTGCAAAAGGCTGAAGTACGCACCGAAAGTGCCAGCGCCACCCAAAATAGCAAGAGCGTGAATACTCCCATTCTTGGCATTGGCGGCTTAAATACTAGCACTGCGCAACACGCCAAAATGGTAGCACAAAACCAAGCTCACGCTAATCGCCAGCTTTCGCAGCAAGCGGCAGCACAAATAGAAAAAGCTATGCTCACCGCCGCTAAAGACGGCTCCAAAAGTATTGAACTACAGTTGCATCCAGCAGAGCTTGGTAGCTTAACCATTACCTTGACCGCTCGCAATGGCGAAGTCAGTGCCATGATTCGCTCTGAAAAGACCGAAACCGCTGATATGCTCAATAAGCAACTGGAGCAGCTGCGCCAACAACTTGAAAGCCAAGGCATCAAGATTGATAAATTAGAAGTACAAAGCGGCACACAGGAAAATGCTTCCACCTATGACAAGTGGGATGGCATGCAACAGCACAATCAAAGGCAGGAAGAAAATGCCCGCCGTGAAATGCTAGAGCGCATGAAAAACCTTGGAACTGTCCGAAATAGTGGAACAAACACTGAAAATTCCACTTTGGAACGCAATGTGCAAAGTGAAGGCTATACGGCAGGAAATGCCTCGCAATCACTGTATATTGTAGCCTAAGGTTACACATACTCAAGGGAGAAAAATTATGTCAGCTTTAGCAACCGTCAGCGCAACAAATTCTTTAAGTAGTGCTACTGCCAGCCAAACGGGAAGCAGTGACCTTGATAAAGAAGCTTTCATGACTTTATTAGTCACGCAGTTCCAATATCAAGACCCGCTCAACCCCATGGAAGATAAAGAATTTATTGCACAGCTTGCACAATTCTCGAGCCTTGAACAAATGATGAACTTAAACGAAAGCATGGTCGGTCTTACAACAGCCACTAAGAACCAAGAAATGATCAATGCTACTTCGTACATCGGCAAGAACGTAGACATGAGCGGTAACACCGTAAGCAAGAGCACCGACAGCGCCACCGGCGATTACAGCATCTCCAAATTGCGCTATGCTCTTGGTGAAACGGCAACATCCGCACAAGTCAACATCTATGACAGCAATAGACAACTTGTACGCAGTTACACCCTACCTGCTCAAGCACCCGGCACCCATGAATTTGATGGCTGGGACGGCAAGACCGAAACTGGTACTATTGCTCCTGATGGTGTGTACACTGTTATCCCCGTCTTCTTCAATGCCGAAGGTCAAAGCTTACAATATGATAGCGTGGTGGACGGCAGGGTTGCCGGTGTCCTTTCTGACAATGGCGTCACCTACCTCACTTTGGACGATAACCGCACGACCGCTCTTTCTGAAGTGCGCCGTGTCACCGAACCGGAAGTGGTGGGCAATACTAATACCAGCACAGATACTGATACCGGAGATGGCACCGATACTGAACCTAATACAGGTACAGAAACCGAGCCAAACACTGGCACAGAGACCGAACCTGAGACAGGCACTGGAACAGAAACCGAGCCTGAGACAGGCACTGGAACAGAAACAACACCATAATTGTTTGGAACAAGTATAATTACATACATCAAAAAGGTATTTTTTCACGCTGCCATACCATTACAGCGGCAGCACTAAGACGAATGGAGGTATATTATGGGATTATCAGCTAGCATGTGGACAAGCGTTTCGGGTTTGCTTGCACACGGTGACAAGATGAATGTTGTAGGTAACAACTTAGCTAACGTAAGCACCATCGGCTTTAAAGCACAACGTATGGACTTTGAAGACTTTGTATATACTAACGACTTTGCCGCCAGCGGCACTATCCAAGTGGGTCTTGGCGTAGGCGTTAATGCACTCATCACAGATTTTTCGCAAGGTGCTTTTGAGTCCACCAACTCCGCCACCGACCTTGCCATCAGCGGCAGTGGTTACTTTAAGGTAGTAAACCAATCTACAGGTTCTGACTATTATACCAGAGCCGGTAACTTTAACTTTGACGCCGAAGGTTTCTTAACCTTACCCAGTGGCGAAGTGTTGCAAGGCTGGAAAGTAAACAATAATACTAGCCCATTACCAGCTTCCGGTATTAACCCTGTTATTCAAGAAACCACTGAGTTACAGCTGATTGGTGAAGCAACCGACATTAAATTAGATTCTTGGACAGTGCTTCCTAAAGCCACTACCAAGGTAGATTTTTCCGTCAACCTCACTTCTACTGAAACCAATGACAAGAGCGTGAGCGTTGAAAACCCCCTCTTTGCCATGGCTGATGCATGGAATGGTAGAGAAGCCGTTGAAAATGACGTACCTGCCATTGCAGAAGACGCCTATGTCTACCCTGCTCCCATTAAGGTGTACGACGAAAGTGGTAAAGAACACACCCTTACCTGCTATTTTGACCGTGTTCCTACCGAGACAGTAAATTCTGACGGTGAAACCATTGACGTTATTGACAATTTGCCCACTGGCTACGAAGTATATGAATATATGCTCACCATGGATCCCAATGAAGACGCACGCACCTTTGGCGGCACTTATGATCCAACCACAGGCGTGCTCACCGGCGCCACAAGCTTCCAAGATACAGAAGCTGCCGGCATTCTCATGAAAGGCACCATGATCTTTAACGCCGCCGGCGAATTGGTAAGCCAAAGCGCATACACTTACATGGGTAATACTGACATAGCTCCCGGACAAACCATCAGCCCAGACGGCGTGGACATTGACATTGAGCACTATCTGTCCATTGACCCTGCTGCCGTAGCTCCTGCAGAAACTCGTGACAGCTACATTGACAGTCTTGGCCTAAGCCCAGAACTTACAGCACAACTCAAGACAGATTTACCTGCCACCGTAGCTGCCGCTGATCAAACAGCTCAAGAATTAGCTACCTTAGCTGCTGATAAAGCCGCAGAAGCCGCCGGTAAAGCTGCTGGTACTGCCGCAGTGACTGCTGAGTCTGCCAATATTCAAGCTACGGCTGAAGCTGCTGCCACTGCTGACGCACAAGCCGCTGGTGTCACTGCCGGTCGTGACGTGGTGCGTGATGCGCTTATCCAAGCAGGCAACCCTGCGCCCACCGATGCTGACATTGACGCAGCCATTGCCGGTGGCGCTCCTTACAGCGACCTGTACAATGACGCCTTTGTAACTGCTCGTGATGCCACTTACGCCGCTGTGCTTCCTGCAAGATATGAAGAAGCCTATCAAGCCGTGTATGATGCAGCCTATACCCCTGCATTCAACGCCACACACGTGACCACATATAACCTTGAATATAATGAGCTTAGCCAAACATTACCAAGCGATGCCATTGCTGAATTACAAAATGACATCAATTCTGAAATGATTGGTCACCCAGATTCCGCCCTCTCTTGGCAGCCCACAGAAGTTTCTGCTCAGGGTTATCCACTCTTTACGGCAAACTTTTCCGGCCACCCCATGGGCAACTCTGTTGGGCAAGAAAAATCCTCTATGGATTTGACCGACAGCAAAGACGCCGATGACATCTGGATGGAATTTAACTTGGGCTTGCAATCTGAAAACCCCATGATTCCATGGCAATACCAAGGTTCTGGCCTGCAACGTGTGGAATATTCCGGCACAGGTACCATCCCAACTACTGCCTCCATCATGGACACCTATGCCACTTTGGATCCTACGGGTAATGTGGCCATCGCTTCCAACTATGAAAGCCTTGGCACGCTCATCCCCAACGACCGTAGCACCGGCGCCTCTACCAACCTTGGGACATCCTCTTCCACCAACTTTAGTTACCAAGACGGCTACCCTTCCGGTGACTTGACTAACGTGCACTTTGATGCTGAAGGCGTACTCTACGGCATTTACTCCAACGGCGTAAGTATCCCCTTGTACCAACTTGCCATGTATGACTTTGTAAATCCGCAAGGCCTGTACCGTGAAGGTGGAAACCTGTACTCCGAAACCTTAGAGTCGGGTAGTATCCAACAGGCACAAGCCGGTATCGCCGGAATGGGATCCATTAATGCCTATAATATCGAACAATCCAACGTGGATATGACTCGAGAATTTGTGCAGATGATTTCAACGCAACGCGGCTTCCAAGCTAACTCCAAGGGCATTACCACCGTGGATACCATGCTTGAACAAGTCATCAACATGAAGCGTTAATAGCATCTAAATAATACCTAAAATATACTCCAAACGTCTTGTGGCGGCTGTCCCCGAAAACAGTCGCCACATACTTTTTTATATACATTGCTTGACTTTATCTCTATAGCAACAGTACAAATACCTTATACAATTACTCTAGGTAGCATATGAAAATAGCACACACCCCATTTCTTCTGACAGAAGGGCTGTTGGCACTTGGCGCAGAGCTTTATCCTCTCCCCCGAGATAACACCATTACCCTCAAGGAAGCCTTAAACACCTTTGAAACACAGTTTGGGTGTCCAGACCTTGTGCTCATTGAGTTTTTGGGGGTTTTTCCATGGAAAATTGATGCACTAGACTGTATCCTTGACTATCCTGTGCCTATAGTAGTTTATGCCGCCGACTCCACCATTAATATATATTACTATAAATATTTACTAAAATTTTTCGACTATGTTTTCGTGGATCAACACGCATCGGTACAAGAGCTTATGCAGCATGGCATCATTGCTCACTGGCTTCCCCTCTGCGTGCCTGAACGTTTTTTTCGTGAAAAAAGACCAAAAAATCACGTTATAAGCTTCGTGGGGCGCAGCACTCCACAACGCTTCAAGCGCAACCACCTGCTAAGCAAGGTGCAACAAGCTTTTCCCTCACATGAGCATTTTTATCACACGGACGGAGTAAGCTATGCACAAATGCAGGATATTTTTGCCGCCTCACACGCAACGCTCAACGAAAATCTTTTTAATGGCTTAACATGGCGAGTACTGCAAGCCTTGGCTGCAGGTACACTGTTACTCACAGAAACAGGCATGGACGGCCTTGATGTTTACTTTAAGGACGGCGAGCACCTGTTATGCTACACACCGCAAAACCTTATCCCCCTCTGCCGTGATATATTAAAAGAACCGGATAAATTTCAAGCCATTGCCCAAAGAGGACAAGAGCTGTGCCATAAAAAGCATACATCAAAGGTGCGTGCCGAAGAACTTTTTCAGCATTTATTCCCAGAACAGCCCTCCATCAAAAATCTATCTACATTGCCGCACAAGAGCCTAGTCAAAAAGAGCTTCTTTCATGAAAAATACAAAGAAATTTTACCCCACTCCTTCAAGGAAAAAATACTCTTAGACACTGCTGTCTGTGCCTATACTTTTGCCGAGGTACACGGGGGAAACGTTACATATATTATAATTACTTTAGAGAGTTTAGTCCATACTTCTCAAAATAATCTTATACAAGCTAAAGCAGCAGCACTTTTAGCTTATATCTTTTCCGCCACCACTAAAAAAATACACAGTGAAAAGCTCTTTTTGCACAGTCTGGTTCACATCCATACCCTTTTGCAAAAAAGCACCAACCTAAAAACTGAAGAAGATCGAGCATACTTACTTACATTACATGGCCTTGAAACAAAGGTGCTTTGCCAGCTCTGTATTTTTTATGTACAGGAAAAAAATTATCCTGCAGCCATAAAAACAAAAAATTCTGTTCTGCAAATTGCAGACAAAATTTTTCATTATCGCCCTACAGAGCTTTTTGTAAAACACCTTCGCCATGCACACAGCCTAGAGCTAAGGTCAGAAAAACACATAGACACCAATATATACTTTAGTATTGCGCAAGTTTATGCTCATATGGGAAATATTTTTGAACTGGGGTATAATAAGCAAATAGACAGCCTACCAAACACAGCCCTTACGCTGGGATTGCTGGCATGGAGAAAGACGCAACATTCAAAAATTCTTGATTTTATACTGCCGCACTTAATGCACTATGGTCTGGCAGGATATATCCTGCCAGAACTTTTAGACTTGATAAAAGATAAAAAAGCTACACAAAGCCAACAAGAACAAATTTTGCACATTGCTAAGGCCAATTATTGTTTCACT
>CAYJHS010000062.1:0-11792 GCA_964369815.1 uncultured Desulfovibrionaceae bacterium | reverse complement strand
TCTTTCGCTTTGTACTGCACGGTTGAAATGACTTTCGCCAAATTCATAACCACCCACAAGGGCAACCACATCACCGGTATTCGGTTCAATGGACACCAAAGCGCCATTGGCCACAGGCATTTGCTGTAAGGCCAAATTAACGGGCACGCCCGTTTTCATACTGGCAGGGTCAAAGGTGGGTTCAGCAGCGACTAATTCGCCATTTTTAAATTCTTCCTTGCCCTTACTTTCCGGTTGAGCAACCCAAATAACATCGCCTACCTTGAGCACATTGCGGGCATCAGATGTACCTTTATTCAGACGCGGGTTGATATGCCTTGCCCAGCTCATGGTCTTTAGCCCTACATAGCCCACATAGCCAGCACCAAGCCCTACGGTGGCACCTTTCGCCTCAACCTTAGTCACAAGGGCACGCACCCATGCGCCGCCAATAAGATCATAAGGTGTAAATTTCTTCTTTTTTAGGTAAGCATCCAGCTGTTGCTCTGGCACCCTTTCCACAGGGCCACGATAGCCTTGACGGCGTGCTAACACTTCAAGAGCAGAACGTAAGCCTAAGGAGGCCGCTTCTTGGTGTACAGGATCCATGGCGGTGCTCACGGTAAGTCCTGCCTCATACACATAATCCGCCCCATATTTATTACTTTTTATGCCCATAATAGCCATGTTTTCTTTGCTAAAAAACTCTATGAGCAGGCGGCGTACTTCTTCCATATACCAACCGGCAGCACCAATTTGTGCTTCCGCCATGGTCCAATAGACAAGGGGCTCATTGGCGGCCTGTTGATACTCCTCTTCTGTAATCCACTTCAACTCACGCATACGCCCAAGCACATACATTTGGCGAGCTTTGGCGGCTTCTGGCTTACGAAAAGGATTATAACGACTGGGGGCTTGGGGCATACCTGCAAGAAGCGCACTTTCAGCCAAGGTTATATCCGTGGCATGTTTACCAAAATAGGTACGAGCAGCGGCCTCAACCCCATAGGCTTTTTGCCCAAGAAAAATCTGATTTAGATAAATACTAAGGATTTCATCCTTAGAAAGCTCTTTTTCAAGCCGATAGGCAAGTACCGCTTCTTTAAGCTTACGTTTATAACTTTTTTCGGGGGTAAGTATAATTTGCTTAATAACTTGTTGGGGTATGGTACTGCCGCCTTGTGTACTACGCCCACTTTTAAAGTTTACCAAGGCTGCGCGCATAATGGCCATGGGGTCAACCCCCACATGCTGATAAAAGCTATCATCTTCAGCCGCCAAGAAAGCCTTGGGGATGTGTGGCGACATTTCATTAAGTGGTACCATGAAGCGTTTTTCGTGAAAGAGGCTACCAAGAGGGGTGCCGTCACGGGCGAGTACCACGGTAGCTTGTGGAGGGTGAAAGTTAGCAAGAGTGTCGGTAGTAGGCAAATCACGTGCTGCCCAATAAAAAAGCCCCACAACGCCAGCCACACCTACAATGCCACTAAAACAGATAAGTACCAGAATTGAAAGAAAAATTTTCTTAAAAAAAAGACCGATATTCATAAAATAATCCATTAACCTTTACTGTCAATATAGTATTGCATTGTAAACAATGCTTGAGCAATCATGCAAAAAGGTGACCAAAGATTCAGCTCATAAAAGCAACTTTATGACACCTTCTACTCAAAACATACTGTATCACTCAGGAATAGTACCCCCAAAGTGTACTTTAGGCAATACATTCAGAGTATTATTTTTATCCTACTGTATTTAATGTTTTTTCTGCAAAAACTTTATTTATGCAGCCTATCTTTTTCCATTTCTCTTTGCGTCTGTACCACAAGGCTCATGAAAATTCCCCAAAAAGCCATGACAAGGGCAAGCCACCAACGCTGGAAAAAGTTATGTCCCACAATACCGCTAGTCAAAAAAGCCCCAAAACCACACCATAAAATACACATACTTTTCCAATAGGCTGTCTGTCCCTTGTGTGCCAAGTAAGGCTTAAGTAACAAAAGTTTTCTATAGCCCCAATAAAGGAGCCCAAACAAAAATATTAATACAAAAAAAGTGCCCACAAGCCCAGTTTCACATAAAAACTGTAAGTAGATATTGTGTGGATGACTCATGGCAAGCACCGAAGTATCCTGAGAAAGTGCAAGGGCATGCATGCTCGGCCTATACTGCCCCAAGCCCACCCCTGTCAAAGGAGAGGTCTTAAATATTTCTACTGCATGTGTCCAAAGCTGCCAACGCTCATCACGCATAATAATATCTAAGCTCAAGCGAATATTTGAAATCTGTGTCAGACCAAAAGCCAGTACGAGTAAAGATAGGAAAAACTTCCAAGAGAAAAAGCGCATAAGTATGCAATACAAAAACACCGCCGCACACAAAGCTATATAAGCATTACGAGTATAAGAAAAAAATAGCAAAAAAAATGCAGGCGAAAATAACATAAGTGTAAAAGGAAGAGCCTTTGCAGAAAATCTTTCTTTTAAGAAAAAATACACACAACTTGCCGGGATAAGACATAGAGCAATATAATTCCCCACACGATAATCGCTAAAAGAGCCGGTAAGCCGCCCTGTACGGATGGGAGTATTATTGATAAAGTCAACACCATAAAAATACTGATAAATACCATTAAACCCCTGCAAAATAAGCATTATCACCAGCACCCACACAATATAAGAAAAATGACGGCGAGTGCGTACACATTCAAGGGCAATAAAAGGAAGGGCAATGGAGGTAAAAGAATGTAAAGCAAATACAAGAAAACTGCGCTCTACATTGATAGAAAAGGCAACTCCGCAAAATAAAAAAGCGTAAAAACACACAAAGTACCTTTTTCCATCAAAATAGTGCAAAGCGCTTTCTTGTGCATTAAGGGCATAATACGCCACCAAAAATACACAACCGATAACCGGAAAAGCGTCTCGAAGAACTATGCTGAAAGAAAAAGTGAATAAATACAACAGAAAAGAATAAAACATAGCTATACGGCAAAATTCTATAGCTTTTGTACGTAATAAAGAATGCTGTGGGGAAGAAGTTTGTATACTACTAGCGTTCAAAGTAGCACCAAAATTCTGATAGAAAATTTGCATTGAGCCTCATGCCCAAGGCAAATATAATGAAAATACGTTGTTGTCAAACAAAGTTTTTTTCTATACATACACCAACACGCCTTTAGGGCGAACATGACGCGTTACGCAAAGGTCTTTACCAAAGGATTACAGAATGATTTTAGAAGTTGGTATTATTGTAGCAAGCATTCCTATAGGCTATGCCTTGAGAAAATTCCCTAAAGTTGTGGGGGTAACGGGCCATGCTCTTACCATAATCATATACGCCATGCTTTTTTTTATTGGCATAAGCATCGGAGGCAACGAAGATTTGCTCTTGCGCGTGGCAGACCTTGGTGTGCAAGGGATTATTGTGGGCGTATTCAGTGCCCTTGGCAGTGTTTTTTTCCTCTGCTTTTTATGTCGGCGGTTTTTCCCAAATCTTCCGCGCACTAAGCTTCATGAAAGCCTGTATGGTGACAACAAGGAACAATAATCCATGAAAAGCGCCTTTTTTATCCTCTTCTTTTTTGCCTGCGGTATGCTTGTGGGCACCCAAGATTTTATTCCCGACAGCCTAAGCAGTGATTTGCTCACCTACTCCCTTTATATCATGCTTCTCCTGGCTGGCATGACCATGGGCTTTGACACTAAAAACTTTCTCATTATTAAAGAGTTTGGCCTAAGAATTTTACTCATTCCTATGGGTAGCGTTCTTGGCACTGTCCTTGGTGTGCTTCTTTCATGGGCGATTTTGCATGCCCTTGGCTATAGCACCAGCTTTAGAGACACCTTGGCAGTAGGTTCTGGCTTTGGCTACTATAGCCTTTCCAGTGTTATGATTACCCGCTTTGGCGATGCAGAGCTTGGCTCTGTAGCGCTTATTGCCAATGTCAGCCGTGAACTTTTAACCTTACTCTTTGCCCCTATATTTGTACGTATGGCTGGCTGACTTGCTCCAGTAGCTGCTGGCGGTGCCACCACCATGGATACCTGTATGCCGGTTATTGCGCGCTATGCCGGTGAGCAGTACGCCATTATGGGCATTTTTTCCGGCATGGTTTTAAGTATCGCCGTACCTATCTTTGTTACAGCTATTTTTACCTTTTAACATATCTAGGAATATAGCCCATGTCATTGCTCCAACTTCCCCCTCAATTTGAAGAAGATATGCGCACCCTTGGGCACATCTTAACGCAAAAAAATTGGCTATGCGCCACAGCAGAGTCTTGTACCGGCGGACTGCTTGGAGCAAGCATGACTTCCATAGCCGGCGCTTCGGCGTGGTTTGCCGGTGGCATTATGGCCTATGCCAATGCAGTAAAAGTGGCGCAGCTTAATGTTTCTGCCATGACACTCTTGCATGAAGGAGCAGTATCCAAGGCCTGCGTAGAAGCCATGGCTGTGGGACTATGCCAAAAGTTCACCGTAGATGTGGCTATCAGTATTTCCGGCATTGCCGGCCCTGACGGTGGTAGCATAGAAAAACCCGTGGGCACGGTGTGGGTGGGGTATTGTATTAATGATGCTGTGCACTCTCAACTTTTACAGCTCAGTGGCAACCGCGAAGAAATCCGCACACAAGCCGTCCTTGGTGCCGTTGCAGGTGTTTTATCTTTGCTAAATGCCCCCCATGAGCTTTAATAAAATTTTTAAAAATTACATGGTGCTCTGGCAAACACATCATATTCCCTTTCTGGACAAAAGAGAAAATATGCGTTATGAAAAACATAAGGTCAGTTCAATTATTTAACTTTAGCCTTGTGAGGTACTTATGGAACTTTTTGAAGCTATTCATAGTAGATATTCTTATAGGGGTGAATTTCTTGAAGATGTGCCTAGTCAGGAAGACATCAATGCCATTTTAGATGCCGCCATAGCTGCTCCGGCCGGAGTAAACATTCGCACCACGTCCTATGTGGTAGTCACAGACAAAGCAATTCTTGAGCAATTGCAAAAAGCTACAAAATTAACAATGGCGCCTTTGTCCATTTTGATTTTGTCTGAAGACATTCCCAATAAATTACGTCGAGATTTTCAAACCGAAAATTACTGTGTTGCCAGTGAAAACATTTTCCTTGCCGTCACCGCCCTTGGCTATGCCACATGCCTTAATGATTTGATTTTTACCTACAGTGAAATAAGCAAAGCCGTGCGTAAAACCTTAAACATTCCTCGCAAATACAAAATTAAAGCCATCTTTAACATTGGCAAGCCTACTGTGCCCGGCAAAGCTTTACCAAAGCCAGACCGAAAAAGCTGCGTTCATTACAACAGCCTTTAAACCATGCTTAGGCTACTTATGCCATGCGCTTAATGGTAGAGGCGTTAAAACAAAGTAGCCTTACCTTTTGGGAGGAGGCATAAAAAGGTCTAAACCGCCTGAGCTCTTGGCATTAATAGGATTTTTACCAGAAAGACTTTGAGAACCTTGCGCATAGAGGCTGTCTGAATAGGGATGCTCTAACGCTGGCTCTTGCAATGGAAAGCTAGCTTGTGCCGGAGTGGATATTTTATTAAATTTCAACTCATTAGGTGCGGCAGAGGATATGTTTGGTGAAGAATGCATATGTGTTGTACCGTGTACAGCGTCGGCATACTCTTGATACCCGCTAAGCGTTTGTGCACCATCAAGACGTTTTTCCAATGCAGCCAACTGCGTGCGAGTATGCGTAAGCTCTTGAAGTACAACCTTTATCACCTTTTCCTGACCCAAAAGAATAAAAACAAACATGGTGAATAAGCCTAAAAAAAACAAAATCCCAAAAATCATCATGGACATGGCAAGAACCTTTTTGTAAGAAAGATAACACTACAAAATATCTGTTTTCTTTATAAGCATGCCGTCCGCAACAGCACTACACAGCATTATAAAAAAGCTTGACACGGACAAAGAAACACAATTATTACGCATTCCTTCTTCTGAATTTTATTATTGCCACAAAGGCAACACTTTTTGTACTGAAGTTACGCAGTACAAAAAGGCCTTTACGCTATTTTTTGTATTTAATCAAGGAACAGTATGAACACACCCCCATTGCGCCCTCATCTTGTTGTAGCAGATGCGTCATGCAACATTTACGACCACCCCGACTTTCTCATGATTTGCCGCACCGGCAAACAGTGGGGACTTCCACGCCCTGACGAGCTTATGCCACTCCCGCCCGAAAGCGAACTTTTCTTCTTGCCAGGACGCCACGCCGTGGGGCTTAATCCGGAAAGTGGCAAAACAGAAATACTCGAAGACTTGGCCGTAGCCGCCTTTGCCGCCCCAGCACATACCCTCACTGCACACCCAGCTTATGACAGTGACGCTGCTGCTCCTCTTTTACCACTTTTTGCCTATGGACCTGTGGGCTTTGCCCCTGGACGTTTTTATAATTGCGCCAAAAAAGTAGATACGGACACCCGCCAAGAATTCCGCAAAGTGAAAAAAAATATCCTCACCAAGAGAGTGCGAGAACTGGCCCAGCAATACCCCCACAATCCTCTCATGCAACACATTTTACATATGATTGCCCAGCTGCCCGCAACTTAGCTCTTGGACGCCATGAAGCTCCACTGCCAACCTCCAGAGTGTGTAATGCGCGATGTATTGGCTGTATTTCGCAACAAGAAAAAGATTCTCCCATTGCCACAACGCCACAGTGTCGCTTAGAGTTTACTCCAAATGCTCAAGAAATTGTGGAAGTTATGCGCCACCATGAAGCGCAAGAAAAGGCAAAACCCATTTATTCCTTTGGGCAAGGCTGCGAAGGAGAACCCCTCACCAATGCTGAAATCTTACAAGAAGCCATTGAAATTTTTCGGCAAAACGGCGGCAAAGGCACCATCAACTTAAACTCCAATGCCTCTCTGCCAAACGCTATAACCAAGCTAGCGCAAGCCGGCCTTACCTCCTTGCGTGTTAGCCTCAACTCTGCGCGCCAAGAGGTGTATAATGTTTATTATCGTCCGCAAAATTACACCTTTGAAGACGTGCGATCTTCAATTATAAACGCTCGACAACATGGCGTTTTTGTCTCGTTAAACCTCCTATATTTTCCGGGCATTAGTGATACGGAAGAAGAACTTGCTGCCCTCACTGAACTTGTGGGCAACTGTGGGGTCAGTTTTATACAGCTGCGCAATCTTAACATTGACCCTGAAATGTATCTGGATATCTTAAAGGACATTCCCATGGGGCCATCCGTCGGCTTTACCAATTTTAAAAAACGGTTACGCAAAGCCTGCCCTTGGTTACAATTTGGCTACTTCAACCCTTGGCTCGGAGAAAAAGCAGATATCACAGCTCCACTGCCGCACACTTGGCAAGCCGCTATCCCCACGGCAAAAGACCCGGTAGAACATGACGTAAACGAGTAATCATGCATGGGCAACAGTACCCCTCAACATAGCAAAACAGTCAGATTTTTTATGGTGACAAACACTTTTATTTAATATAGTATTGACATGTAATTCACAAATGACTAAAATATTTTCGTGACCTATTAACCTTTTTTGCGCATTTGCCGCCACAAAAGGACAAAACAATGAAGTCAAAAGGAAGTGTTTTTCCTTCTATTGAAGATTTTTTGACAAAACTTGGTCTGGGCATTCGTGCTAAGCTCATTGTTATCTTTATTGTCATTAAAGTCATCCCCCTTATACTCATTGCTTTAGTAGCGTGGCAGCAAGCCACTAAGCTTGGCGAAGATATGCAAGTACGCACACAAGACCTTGCAGATAAGGCTGTGAATGAACTTACTGTTGCCGGTAAACTCGCCGTTGATGACGCCGTTAAAGCACTTGATTCGCGCGGAACACAAGAAATTGAGCGTCTCACCACCGACACGGCGCGAAGAATTGCCCAGTTCCTGTATTCGCGTGATGATGATCTTCGTTTTGTGGCTTCACTTCCCGTAGATGCTAAGATATATAAATCTTTTATTGAAAATAAAACCCGAGCCGTCGTTAAACAAGGCACTTGGGTCCTCTCCGAAGATGGCAAGAAATGGGTCTCAACCACGCCTACCTCAACAGCAAAAAATATTGAAGTTTCTAACGAGCAAAATGCCAATTTCTATAACTACCGCAAACCCGATGTTTTAGAAACAGAGCCTAAGCCCCTTTATCACGAAATCACTTTTGTAGATTTAAACGGCCAAGAAAAAATTAAAATCACTACGTCTGACCTGATGGACTCTGCACTAAAAAATGTGTCCGACAGAAAGAACACCTTTGTTAAAGCTGAAACATATTTCGAAGAACTAAAAAAACTCAAGCCCGGTGAAATTTATGTCTCTGACGTTATCGGCGCCTATGTGGGCTCGCCCATCATTGGCATCTACACACCGGAAAACGCTAAGAAAAGAAATATCCCTTACGAACCAGAAAAAGCAGCCTTTGCCGGTCCTGAAAACCCCAATGGCAAACGCTTTAAAGGTATTGTACGCTGGGCCATGCCGGTAACTGTCAACAAAGCTATCATTGGTTACATTACCCTAGCCTTAAACCATGACCACATCATGGGAATTGTTAACCATGTCACCCCCAAGCCTGAACGTTATACTGAGCTTTCTGACGCCATCGAAGGCGACTACGTCTTTATTTGGGACCATAAAGGGCGTAATATTGCGCACCCACGTCACCACTCCATCACGGGCTATGACCCCGAAACCGGCGACCCACAAGTCCCCTTACTGGAAGACCGAATCTATAATGATTGGCAAGCCAGCGGAAAGGCCTATGCAGATTTTATCAAAGACGTCCCCACCTTTGTTGATCAACGCCGTGAAAGAAAATTGGCTGTCCCCCTTGTCAAACAAGGAAATGTGGGACTTGACTGTCGTTACTTAAATTCCGCTCCGCAATGCGAAGGCTGGTATGATGTCACTAAGGACGGCGGCTCTGGCTCTTTCCAAATTTTATGGTCAGGCCTTTGGAAGCTGACCACAGCGGCAGCTATTCCTTATTATACTGGACAATACGGCAAAACGAAACGTGGCTTTGCTGTGGTCACTGCCACTTCCGGCATTGAAAACTTCCACGCTCCGGCCATTGATACTGAAAAAGAAATACAAAAAATTATTGCCAATACAGATAAAGACCTAGACACAGTTGTAGGCGAAACTTTTAAAACTATTACTAAATCCCTTTGGGATACAGCCATTAGCCTTTCTGCTTCCACTTTAGTCATGACACTTTTAGTCATCTTTGTGGCTATTTGGATGGCTTCTGCCATGACAGAAAAAATTACATATCTCATTGCTGGTATTACACGTTTTCGTAATGGTGAGCGACAATTCCGCTTTAATGCACAAGTGAAAGATGAACTCGGCGTTCTTGCTGACTCGTTGGATGACCTTTCAAAAAGTATTGAAGACAGCGTTAAGGGCCCAGCTACCATCACTGACCTTGACGGAAGAGTTGTCTACACTAACAAAAAGGCTCTTGAGCTGCTGGATATGCCCATAGAGCAAGTAATGGGTAGAATGTATATTGATGTTAGTGTATTTGATGAAGACAATAACCCCATTAGTGCATTCCAAAACAAAAGGGAACAACCCATCACACTATTTGTCCCCACGCAAACCTACTATAAAAGTAACACAAACTACTTGACCAATAAAGATGATGAAAACGTAGGTTACCTCATCGTGCTTGAAAACGTTACAGAACTTATTCAAGAACAAGAACGCATTGAGCGTGAACGTGCCCTGCTTGATACAGTTATTTCTTCCTCACCTGACCTTATATGGTATCAGGATGCGGACGAGGTCTTCCTATCGGTAAACCCACGCTTTGCTGACTCTCTTGGTAAAAGCGTTGATGAAGTCCTTGGCAAAAAACTCTCAGATGTTATGCCTAAAGTGGTTTACGAAGCCAACAATGCCAATAACCAAGAGGCCATCAGAAGCGCTAGCCCGCTACACACAGAAGAACGCATTACCTTTGCTGACGGACATGTGGAAATCGTGGACGTAGTGCGCATGCCACTTTTTAGTGCTGACAATAAATTGCGAGGCCTCTTAGGGGTAGCCCGTGACGTAAGTCTGCGTGTTAATGTTGAAAAAGAGCTACGTCATACGCAGCGAGAGCTCATTGACGCTGTGGCAGACGCTGTACGCGCCAGTGCTTCCAAGAGTGAATTTTTGGCACGCATGAGCCATGAAATCCGCACCCCCATGAATGCAATTATTGGCATGACCAACCTTGCCAAGCGCAAGCTGGACGAAAGCCAATACACCAAAATGGATTTGGAACCCAACATTTCGCAAATCGACGCTTCTTCCTTACACCTTCTAGGGCTGATTAATGATATTTTAGATATTTCTAAGATTGAAGCAGGCAAAATTGAG
The DNA here is from genome assembly GCA_964369815.1 of uncultured Desulfovibrionaceae bacterium. Taxonomy (GTDB): domain Bacteria; phylum Desulfobacterota; class Desulfovibrionia; order Desulfovibrionales; family Desulfovibrionaceae; genus CAYJAD01. Next base: position 1,420 of record CAYJHS010000062.1, on the reverse strand, counting down.
TTAGCAGAAGAGAATTTCTCCCTTGCAAAAGTCATTAATGAAGTAACCAACATAGTACAACCACGCTGTGATGCTAAAAAGATTCTCTTCAAAGTCCTTTGTGATACCATTGATTGTGAAGAATTTATTAGTGACGGTTTACGTTTACGTCAGATTCTACTCAATATCTTGGGCAATGCTGTCAAATTTACCGCCGAGGAAGGCGAGATTTTCTTCAACGTAAAACAAAAGGAACGCAAAAACGGTAAAACGCTTATATACTTTACCATAAAAGATACAGGTAACGGCATTGCTCAAAGCGCCAAAGACAATATATTTAACCCATTTGCCAAAGGAAGTAGGCATGTCAGACGTAATTATGGTGGCACAGGACTTGGGCTTTCCATCAGTCAGAGCATAGCCCAGCTCATGGGTAGCAAAATTGAAGTACAATCTGTAGAGGGACAAGGAAGCACCTTCTCATTTGAAGTGTGGCTCAAAGAATGTACCCCAATAGAAGAGGTAGCTCAAAGCACTGATGAAGACAACATTCCTACCGGAAAACGTATTATGCTGGTAGATGATGTTGATATTAATAGAATCATCGCCGCTGAGCTTCTCTCTCCCTTTGAATTTATTATCGAAGAAGCTTCTGACGGCACAGAGGCCGTAGAAAAGTTTGCGGCTTCTCCACTGCATCACTATGACCTTATCTATATGGACATTCAAATGCCCAAGATGGACGGATATGAAGCAACAAGGAGCATCCGCAATCTAGACCGTGAAGACGCTAAGTCTGTATCTATTGTAGCCATGAGCGCCAATGCCTTCAAAGATGACATTGATGAAGCCATTAATAGCGGCATGAATGCGCATATTGCAAAGCCCATTGACATGCAAAAGCTTATTGACTCACTCAAGACATACCTTAGCCCAAATAAGTAATTGCCTGACTAGGTAGTGCAAAATATCAATTTAATAAATAATAATGGTTAAAGACATGGATTTCAAATACAAATCCATGTCTTTAACACAACATACGGCATAAGCTATTGGTTAACAACGACTTTTATTGCATAAACCGTATCTAAAAATATTTTATTGTTCTTTAAAATGTATATCCATGCAAAAAAAAAGAACTAAAAAATTGTAGCGGGGAAATATTTTTAGATTGTTATAATCATAAAAAACACATACTTCCAAAATATTTCTTTAAAATCATTTAATTATTTTTCATATTTTACATTTATTCATTGACATAGGTGGCAAAGAGTGTTCTCTTGTATCTGCGAGTCACATGAAAAGCGCTTCAAGTGTTTTGATTTAGCTTTGAGTGACAAAAATTTTTTTTATGAGGATGTATCCATGCCTAAGTCTATCTATGTTGGCAATCTTCCCTGGTCAGCGACTGAGGATCAAATTCAAGAACTTTTTGCCGAAT
>CAYJHS010000061.1:0-11816 GCA_964369815.1 uncultured Desulfovibrionaceae bacterium | reverse complement strand
GGATAATATTAAGAATATTCAAGCTTCTTGGGTGACCATGGGGCCGGAAATTGGACAGTTAGCACTATTCTATGGAGCCAATGATTTTGGTTCCCTCATGTTAGAAGAAAATGTAGTGGCAGCCGCCGGTACAAGCTATAATTTAGGCCGAGAAGATATTCATCAAATTATTGAAGAAGCAGGCTTTGTGCCAAAACAAAGGACAATGGACTATACATTAGTATATTTTTTTTCTGGAAAGAACTTTTTTGAAAAAAAGTTTTCCCCCAGTAAAATACACATAAAATAAATATGTTGAGGCTGTATGCAAAAGTTAAAACCATCTTCTCCTTTGCGCATGGGGCGTATTGGCTATTTGAATGTTTTGCCCATATATTATCCTTTAGAATCGGGGCTTATTGGGCATGAATTTGAAATTGTTGCGGCGCCTCCGGCGGTACTTAACACTATGATGGCACGAGAAGAGCTGCATGTATCTTCGGTATCTTGTTTTGAGTATGCCAGAAATCCCGAGCAATATTATCTCATTGAAGATTTGTCCATTGGTTCCAAGGGGCCTGTTATGTCAGTGCTTTTGCTCTCTTCTTGTCCTGTGGAGGAGCTTGAGCAGGAAGATATTCTTATTACTGGCGAAACTGCCACATCGGTGGCTTTGCTTAAGCTTCTTTTGCGTCGTAAATATGGTATTCAATGTACTTTTAGTGTGGGTAACGTGAGTCAGGCCTTGTTTGCCGGTGGTGGAGGTACTCCGCCCAAGGCTTTTTTAGCTATTGGGGATGAGGCTTTGCGATTGCGCAATCATAAAGATTATCGCTATTGCTTGGATTTGGCGGAAGATTGGCGCATGTGGACGGGGCTTCCTTTTATTTTTGGCCTTTGGGCAGTAAGTCGTAAAGCTGCTGATGCCAAGCTTTTTAGCTCTGACCCTACAAAGCTTTTTCATGAGGCACGGGCATGGAGCTTTGCGCATATGGATGTGATTTTGGATTTAACCAAGTATGGGTGCCCTTTGTCGCGAGAAGAACTTTCTACTTATTATCGTGAAGGTTTACTTTATACTTTGCGGGGAGAAGAGCTGCAAGGTTTGCAACTTTTTTATGCAAAACTTTACGAAGAGGGTTTTATTGAGAGCGTGCCGACTTTGGACTTTTATAAATTTTAATACTTTATTGTGACAATAGCTTTAACCTAGTAAGAAAACTACCGTTTTCATTCGCTACCTATGGTGACATTACAAAATGCTGGTGTCAATTTCATCGACACCAATTGCATTTTGCAACATCATCATAGGTAGCTTACTCGGCTTTGCAATGAGTAATCCTTGTGCTATACCAGTGAAAGGCGTAGTTTTGCAATATCCTCAACGGGGTGATGTATAGCAAGTAAGAGTGGTTCTTCATTGCGCCGAAAATTATCTTTAACAACAAGATTTTGTCGCATTAAAAGTTTTCCCCCCAGTAGCCTTTTCCAATAATCTGAATACTTGTGTTTTTCCTTGAAAACATATACTCTATACATACACATTTCTAAACATTGCATGAGGTGGAATGACATGTATATTATCACTGGCGGTGCAGGTTTTTTAGGGTCGGCGCTTATTTGGGAGCTGAACAAGGTAGGTATTGACGATATTTGGGTGGTTGATAATCTTGCCACTTCGGATAAATGGAAAAATCTTGTGGGCTTGCGTTATGCTGGCTATGAGCACAGGGATACATTTATAGAAAATGTACGTACAAGGGGCTTGAGCTCTGCTGTGCGTGGAGTGGTGCATCTTGGGGCTTGCTCTGACACCACTGAGTGTGATACAGATTTTTTAATGCGCAACAATGTGCAGTATAGCATTATTCTTTGTAATGCAGCTTTAAAGCGGGGAGCACGCTTTGTGCATGCTTCATCTGCAGCGACATATGGGGATGGGAGCCTTGGGTTTGATGATGCTGATGGGCAAATGGCTAATCTTCGTCCGCTTAATATGTATGGGTACTCTAAGCAGCTTTTTGATTTATGGCTTTTGCGGACACAAAAAATACGTAAAGTGGTGAGTCTGAAGTTTTTTAATGTCTATGGCCCCAATGAGTATCACAAGAAAGATATGCGCTCTGTGGTGTGTAAAGCGTATCAAGAAATTTCTGACACGGGTGCATTGCGTTTGTTTCGTTCAACTTCTTCTGAATATGTTGATGGCGGGCAAATGCGTGACTTTGTCTATGTAAAAGATTGCAGTAAAATTATGTTTTGGCTTTTGCTGCACCATAAGGTCAATGGTGTGTATAATGTGGGTACGGGCAAGGCTCGCACGTGGAATGATCTTGCTGCCGCAGTGTTTAGTGAAATGGGTAAGGATAAAAATATCCAATATATGGATATGCCTGATGTTTTGCGCGGCAAGTATCAAAATTATACTGAAGCTCGTATGGATAAGTTGCTTGCTAAGGGTGCACCTAAGTGCAACTATAGCCTTGAAGAGGGCGTAAAAGATTATGTACAGAATTATCTTGAGAAACAAAGGTTTTTAGATACATTAACGAGTTAATTGTTTTTTGAAGGATGCGGAGAAAGTATGTTAAAAATAGCTATGATGTTGTGTGCTTGTCTTTTTATGTTGTGTTCTTTTATTAATACTGAAAGTGTTTTGGCTGATACACAAAAATCCTCGAGTGATGATACACTTGTCTATGCGTGGAGCACGCATGTGGGGCCTCTTGATGCCCATGACTATGGCGCCAATATGATGTTTGCGCAGGCTTTTGTGTATGAGCCTCTCCTGCAATATGGGAAAAACGGTACACTTTTGCCGGCATTAGCCACCAAATGGACAGTGTCTGAGGATAAAAAGACGTACACCTTCACTTTGCGTCAAGGGGTACGTTTTTCTGATGGCGAAGTATTTGATGCTGCAGCGGTGGTGAAAAATTTTGATGCTATTTTTGCCAATAAAATACGACATTCTTGGATGACTCTTATAGAGCGCATACAATCTTATAAGGCAGAGGATGCACACACTTTTTCCATTACCTTACATAAGCCTTATGCGGCTACTTTGCAGGATTTAACCTTTGTGCGTCCTTTGCGTTTTATGTCGCCTAAAGCATTACAGGCCAAGGAAAAAAATAAAGAAGATTTTCGCCCCGTGGGGACTGGCCCTTGGATTTGGCAAGAGCGTAGTAAAGGGCAATATGATCTCTTTGTGCGGAATGAAAATTATTGGAATAAAAAAGAACATGGCGAAAATTTTCCAAAAAAGTTAATGGTAAAAGTTATTCCCGATGCGGAAGCTCGAGCCGTGGCTTTAGAGACTGGCGCCATAGATATTTTGGCCCCTGCCATGGGCGATCATGGTACAGCGGAAATTTCTCCACATTCATATGGCCTTTTTGCCAAAGATACGGCCAAGTATATTACTTTACAATCAGAGGCACGCAATACACGTTTTATCGCTTTAAATTCCGGTCGCTCACCTCTTAATGATCTTAAAGTTCGCAAGGCTATTATGCGTGCTGTTGATCGCCACGGTATTGTGCAACGGATTTTGCTGGGACAAGAGTTGCCAGCAGAACAGCTTATGCATACGAGCTTGCCCTATAGTAACATACAATTTGCTCCTTATGTTTTTGATGTGGCAAAAGCTAATAGCTTGTTGGATGAGGCAGGATGGAAGCAAGTTGAAGGAAAGTCCTTTCGCCAAAAAGATGGTAAAGATTTGAGCTTGACCTTAAAATTTGTAGCGCATGAAAGCCTGATGCGTACCATTGCTCAGGTGGTGCAAAGCGATTTGGCTCGTGTGGGTATAGAGTTAAAACTTGTGGGACAAGAGGGCGTTGCTTTTATGGAATCACAGCGAGTAGGGGACTTTGACCTTATTTTTGGTAATAGTTCCGGTGCGCCCTATGTGCCATTTTCTTATCTTGGTATTATGCAAGTTGAGGGGCATCCCGAGTATCAGGCACAGCGACACATTGCAGCCAAAAAAGATTTGGATATGGCTATGGAACGGGCTTTACAAGCTACAGAAGAAGCAGAAATACAACAAGCATTTGCCGATATTTGGCGCATTTTGCATGAGGCAGAAGTTTATATGCCCTTGAGTTTTACTGTAGATAAAGCTCTTTATAGAAAGGAAAAATTAAAAGGCTTTTCTTTTTCGCCAGTATCTTATGAATTGTATTTGCAAGATGTTGAAAAAATAGGCTCCGATAAATAACGTATAGGAAACTATGTATTATTTAAACTTTATAGTACGCAGACTTATTGCCACTATTCCGCTCTTGCTGGGCATATCTTTCTTTGTGTTTTTTTTGTTGCGCCTTGGGGAAGCCGATGCGGCACTTGCCTATATTCGTGTTTCTGGTCTTGTGCCTACAGAAAGAACCATTGCCATGGTGCGTGAAAACTTGGGCTTGAATCTTCCTTTGTGGCAGCAATATGTGGAGTGGCTCAGCTTTGCTATCCAAGGAGATTTGGGACTATCCTATGTGTCGGGACATTCGGCCATGGGGGAGGTTTTATCCTACTTACCCGCTACCTTGGAATTAGCTTGCTGGGCCATGTTTTTGACCTTGGTGGGCAGTATTCCGCTGGGTATTATTGGAGCGGTGTATAAAGACCGTTGGCCTGATACGCTTATTCGTATTTTTTCCTTTTCTGCTGTGTCTATGCCCTCGTACTGGTTGGGATTTTTACTCATTTTTCTTTTTGCCCGTTTGTGGGATATTTTACCGGCTATGGGTAATGAAGGGGCTGCGTCTTTCATTTTACCCGTGTGTACACTGGCCTTTATGTCGCTTGGCATTAATGCACGTTTGGTGCGTGGGGCGGTACTGGAATATATGCACAGCCGCAGTGTTATGTACGCTAAGGCGCGGGGTTTGAGTTTTTGGCGAGTATGGGTGCATATTTTACGCTCTGCCAGTATCCCTGTTGTTACTGCCTTAGGCATGTACTTTGGGGAGCTTATTGGAGGGGCGGTAATTGTGGAAAGTATTTTTAACTGGCCTGGTGTTGGGCAGTATATAGTTTCTGCTATTTACAATCATGATTACCCCGTGATTCAATCCTTTATTTTGGTCATGGTGTGTATTTTTGTGGTGATAAACTTATCTGTGGATATTCTTTATGCGCGTATTGACCCTCGGTTGCTTCTTGGACAAAAAAGACCCAAGAGGGCATTGCTATGATGGCACGGGCTTCTTTTTTTAATATTAAAGTTATCGTGTCCTTAAGTATTTTTGGGGCTTTATTTGCGTGCATTATTTTTGGGCAGTGGTTTGTTTCACCCGATGTAAACTTGGTTAACCTGCAAAAGCAATTTCTCCCCCCAAGTGCTGAGCATCTTTTAGGCACCGATCATCTTGGACGAGATGTATTTTCTCGCTTGCTTGTGGGGGCACGCTATTCTTTATTGTCGGTGGGTGCTATTTTATTGCTACTTGTGACTTGTTCCACCTTGGTAGGGGCTTTTTCCGCAACCATCGGCGGCGTTTTTGACTCTGTTGTTATGCGAATTTGCGATAGCATGATGGTTTTTCCTACCATCGTACTGGCGCTGTTTCTTATTTCTGTACTTGGTGCAGGGCTTGGAAACTTGATTGTGGCTATTAGTATAACGCATATGGCGTGGTATATTCGTCTTGTGCGCTCCTATGTGCTTTCCTTAAAAAATCGTGAATATGTATTGGCCTCGCAAAGTATGGGGGTAAGTCGCACTCGTATTATTATTCGACATTTTTTGCCGGCAGTGCTGGTGCAAATGGCCATTTTGGCAACTTTAGATGTGGGGCATATGCTTTTACATGTGGCGGGTTTATCCTTTCTTGGCCTTGGTATTCAGCCACCAACGCCGGAGTGGGGGGGGATGATTTCTGAGGCGCAAAACTATTTGCGCACGCATCCTGAGCTGATTATCTATCCGGGGTTAATGATATTTTTAACCACAGCTGCCAGCAACCTCTTAGGCGATGCCCTGCGTGATAGCTTAGATCCTGCCTTGCAATATGAAGAGCAAGAAGAAATAAGCCCTGTGCCTGGCACCACGGCAGCGTTTTCATCACCCGTGTCTATAGTTAGTGATAAAGACGCTGGAAGGGATGTCTAATGCTCACGGTAAACAATTTAAGCCTTGTTTCAGGGCAAAAAACCTTGGTAAACAATGTTTCCTTCAATCTCAATAAAGGGGAAAGTTTGGCTCTTATGGGGGCAAGTGGTGCAGGTAAATCTCTTATTTCTTTGGCATGCATGGATTTATTGCCTCCAAATATTAAGAAAACACAAGGGGAAATTGCCTTTGGGGTGGCTCGTCCTGCCCTTATTATGCAAAATCCAGCGGACTGCTTTGACCCTCTTTTCCGTGTACGCACGGTGTTTGAGGAAACTATTTTCCGTAAGCTTAAGCACTTAACCATAGACGATACTCAGGCTTTTTTGGATTTATTGCTCGTAAAAGTAGGTTTTTACCGTACCAAGGAAATTTTAGATAGTTATCCCTTTGAGCTGAGTGGTGGCATGTTACACAGGCTCATGCTGGCCTTGGCTTTAGGTTCTGTCATTGTTAATAAAACCATGTGTGTTATTGCTGACGAACCTCTTGCCGGTTTGGACACACCTTCTAAGGTTCTTTTGCTTAAAACTATTAAAAAAGTGCAACAAGAGTATGGTTTTGCACTTTTGTATATTGATCATGACCTTAATGCAGCGCATGCTGTGGCACAGCGGTTGGCCATTATGGATAGCGGAAGTATTGTGGAAGAAGGTGAATTTTCGCAAGTGGTGCAACATTCACAGCACCAAGCTACACGAAATCTTGTGCAAGCTTTTACGCGCATCAGCACCGTACAGGTGAAGCCTCCCATGCAACACATGGACGAAAGCATACTTTCCATTAAAAATGTCAGTAAGTTATATGACGGTAATGTGGCTGTGCATAATGTGAGTGTCAATGTACACAAAGGGCAAAGTCTTGGTCTTGTGGGTGCCAATGGTGCTGGGAAAAGTACGCTTATTCGGCTCATTCTTGGTCTTGAAGATGCTGATGCTGGTGAGGTGTTGTGCATGGGATATAAAGTGCATAAGACCTTTAAAAATGTGCCTTGGCGTAAGGACTTGCAGGCCATGTTCCAGCATGGCCGGTTGGCCGTTAATCCTCGCATGCAGGCTAAAGATATTATACTTGAGCCTTTGCAGGCACAAGGGTTGTGCACATCTTCGCAAGAGCAAGAAAATAAGGTGCGAGAGCTACTGGAGCTTGTAGAGCTACCAAGAGTTTTTGCAAAAAAATATCCCATGAATATGAGTGGCGGACAATTACAGCGCTTGTGCCTTGCTCGCACTTTGGCCTTAAATCCACAAATTGTGCTTCTTGATGAACCATTGGCTGACTTAGATGCTGCCGTGGCGGAGCGTTTGCAAATAAAATTACAAGAATTACAAAGCTGTCTGTCCCTATCTTATGTGTATATTTCTCACGATATTGGTTCGGTTTTACGCATGTGTGATACCGTTTGTGTCCTTGAGGCTGGGCAAGTGGTGGATACTTTTGCCAGCGAAAATTATTTGTCAGAAGAGCGTCATCGAGCCTTTAAAGAATTGTATGCAGCAAGCTTTGTGGGGGGAGCTTTTACTGTGTAAGGTGAGCATTATTTTCTATTTTGATATTTTTTTTAAAAAAATTTCCATGTTTCTAGAATAAATAAACTGTAGAATTTTGCCCCTTTAAAATATTTGCCCAGCATAAATTTGTGTGAGGAGTGAAAAAAATAACATTAATCCCTTGCAAAAATATGTAGTATAATATATAGTTAATTCACTGTACAGTTTTGTTTGTGAATATGCGCATCAAAAAATTTTTTAAGCTTTTACTACGCTTTTTTAGAGCTTCTAAACAAAAATGAGGACACAATGAGCTTACTGACACACAAAAACTCTTCTTTGAAGAATGGTAGGTATGAAGGGGTAGGGCAATTTGCCAGAGGAAAAAATGCCCCCTTGGAAAAAATGCACGAATTTTACTATAACCCTATTTGGATAACAGATATTTCTCGTGAATGGGAAGAACAACTGCACTTAGCCCACTACCGCACGTTTAAGGCTAAGGAATTTATCCCTTCTACCCTTGATGGCAAGGGAAAGGAGGCAGGATTTTATTATTTGAAACATGGCAAAGCACGCGCTGTTTTTCAGCATTATGATGGTAAAGAGGTTGTACTTTGTCACCTTGGTGAAGGCACATTAATGTACGACCTTGTGGCGTTTGAAGATATTGTTTACTACGAAATTAATGCCATTACTCCCGTTGAAGCCTACTTTTTCCCCGCAGAACAATTTCTCATTCCCTCCTTTGGAGCACAAAATCCGCACATGCTCCTTTCCCTTATCCGTTCTCAGGCATTGAAAAATATGTATTATATGCGCAGAATTATAAATATTTCTGGCGGTAATGCTTTTGCTAATACGTGCCGGCTCATGCTTGAGCTTTCACGTTCTTATGGCAATGCTTTGGATGTGCCTCTTGGTGTAACCCATGAGGAAATAGCTTCTCTTTTGGCTGTGCGTCGTTCATGGCTTGGCAAGATTTTACGTCGTCTTAAGGATGAAAAAATTATTACCAAATGCACTAAAGCGCGCTTGGTAATAGCAGACTTGAATAAACTTGCTGCTTATGCTGAGTCATAGCCTCGGAGTCTGTTAAGTGTATAACATTAAATTTTCACAATAGGAGCAAGCACTGTTTTAGTGTATTATTATAGTATAATGTATTAAAGTGGTGCTTGCTTAGTGAAATGTAGCATACATATTCTGGCTTTACCATTAGCCAAAATTTTATTATAGGGAGTGCTTCTCATACAAAACAAGGAGAACTTCTTATGTCTGCCAATATTGCCCGTAATAATGCTATTCAAGCCATTACCAATTATCGTTCAAGCCATGCCCCACTTAATTTTGTGGATACCAAACCGCAAGATATTTTTGCATGCAATGTCTTTAATGATAAGGTGATGCGTGAGCGCCTACCCAAGGCTGTATATAAATCTTTGCGTAAAACCATAGATCTTGGCCAGCGGATGGATCCAAGCATTGCCGACAATGTGGCCTCAGCCATGAAGGACTGGGCTATTGAAAAGGGCGCAACGCACTTTACACATATTTTCTATCCCTTGACGGGCACCACGGCGGAAAAGCACGATAGTTTTTTACAGCCTGATGGTTATGGCGGTGTCATGGCGGCTTTTTCCGGTTCTATGCTCATTATGGGCGAACCGGATGCTTCAAGCTTTCCTTCTGGAGGCATACGCTCCACTTTTGAGGCGCGTGGATACACCGCTTGGGATGTGACAAGCCCTGCTTATATTATGGAAAATCCCAATGGGACATTTTTGTGCATTCCCACGGTGTTTTTGTCTTGGACAGGAGTTGCGCTGGACAAAAAAACCCCGCTTTTACGCTCCAACCAAAGTTTGAATAAAGAAGCGAAACGGGTGCTGGCTATTTTTGGAGTGGAAACAGAATTACCCATCATTCCTTATGCAGGTCTTGAGCAGGAATATTTCCTCATAGACGGTAATTTCAACTTTGCTCGCCCCGATATTCACCTTGCTGCACGCACGCTTTTTGGGGCACGTTCTGCCAAGGGGCAAGAGTTTAGTGACCAATATTTTGGGGTTATTCCCCAGCGTGTCCTATCCTATATGATGGAAGTGGAGCGAGAGCTGTTCAAGCTTGGAGTGCCAGTGGTAACACGCCATAACGAAGTTGCTCCTAGCCAATATGAAATTGCCCCTCGCTATGAATCTGGCAATTTGGCTGTAGATCATAATCAAATTATTATGACCATTTTGCGTAATGTAGCTAAGCGCTATGGCATGAAGTGCCTTTTGCACGAAAAACCTTTTGCCGGCATTAATGGCTCTGGTAAACACTTGAACTATTCCCTTGGTAATGAGGAACTTGGTACCTTGTTTGACCCCGGCGACACTCCTCATGAAAATGCGCAATTTATGGTATTTTGTTCGTGCATGATTCGTGCAGTCCATAAGTTTGGCGCTTTGTTACGCGCTACTGTAGCTAGCGCCAGCAATGACCATCGCCTTGGTGCCAACGAAGCACCACCGGCTATTATGTCCATTTTTCTTGGGGATCAACTCACCGATGTTTTTGAACAATTCCGTGTGGGGAGAGTCAAGGGAGCCAAGGGTAAACGCATCATGAATGTGGGCGTGGATACCCTGCCTCCTTTACCGGCAGACCCAGGCGATCGCAACCGTACAAGCCCCATTGCTTTTACGGGCAATCGTTTTGAATTCCGCGCTCTTGGCTCTAGTATGTCTGCAGCGGGATCTTTGGCGGCACTTAACACCATGATGGCAGATTCCCTATGCTTTGCCGCAGATTTTCTTGAAAAAACCCTTGCCGATGGTAAAACCTCTCTTAATGACGCTGTACAAAGCCTTATTCAAGAAATTATCGAAGAGCATAGTGCTGTAATCTTTAATGGGGATGGCTATTCTGACATTTGGCATAAAGAAGCCGAGCGTCGTGGTCTACCCAATTTGCGCACAACTCCAGAAGCTCTGAAGGCTATTATGTTGCCGGAAGTTGTTGAACTGTATGAAAAACAAAGTGTGCTCACTAAGATGGAGTTAAAATCTCGTCAAGAAATCTACTATGAGCAATATTGTAAAACAATTCGTTCCGAAGCTTTACTTGTGCAGCGGATTGCTAAGACCATTATCTTCCCTGCAGCCATGCGCTATCAAGGTGAGCTTGCCAGTACAGCGGCAAATATGAAAGCTATTGGCAAAGATTTCCAGACCTTAAGTCTTGATGAAGTGACGGATTTCTTGCGTAAAATGCAAGGCGCTGTGGCAAAGCTTGCCAAACAAGTGGACAAAGCTCAAAAAATGAAGGATGACATTTCCACACAGGCTGAATTTTATTGCGAAAAAGTCATTCCTTGCATGCTTGAAGTGCGGGAGTGGGCGGACTTGTTGGAAGGTATTGTCGCCGATGATTTATGGGCATTGCCAAGCTATCAAGAAATTCTTTTTGGTAAATAAAAACTAAGGATATAGATACAATACTCTTACTTTAAAACCCTTTGGGGGAAACTTTTGCTAGCGCCAAAAAGTTTCCCCCAAACCCCCTTCAAAACGCGCCTATTGTCCATCCCCTTCGGGAATGGACTAAACATCCTACACGTAAAAATCTACTTACTGTACATAAGGCTAGACCATGAATCGCGCAAAGACCTCACGCCATCGTGGAAGCGTCTTACCTTGGCTGCAGTAGGTGTATATTTAAAATAGAGTGTTGCCGCATTAAAAGTTTCCTGCTAGCAAGATTATACGAAAATTCATCGTTTAACGGCAACAGCAAAGCTGTGCCTACTCTTCATTTTCGGCTGCATCAAAATGTTGATGCAGCTCCCCCCTTCTTGCTGCGTTGCGGCAGCACTCTTTATACAAAGACAGGACATTGCCGCATTAAAAGTTTTTTGAAGGGGGGTCAGGGGGGAAACTTTTGTTCACAAAAGTTTCCTGTTAGCAAGATTATACGAAAATTCATCGTTTAACGGCAACAGCAAAGCTGTGCCTACTCTTCATTTTCGGCTGCATCAAAATGTTGATGCAGCTCCCCCCTTCTTGCTGCGTTGCGGCAGCACTCTTTATACAAAGACAGGACATTGCCGCATTAAAAGTTTTTTGAAGGGGGGTCAGGGGGGAAACTTTTGTTCACAAAAGTTTCCTGTTAGCAAGATTATACGAAAATTCATCGTTTAACGGCAACAGCAAAGCTGTGCCTACTCTTCATTTTCGGCTGCATCA
>CAYJHS010000060.1:0-12087 GCA_964369815.1 uncultured Desulfovibrionaceae bacterium | reverse complement strand
GCATTTACACCTTGAACATGAAATACTTTCTCTCGCCCTTTACGTTGCTTGGCATTTATGGCTTCGTAAGCAAGTCCATTGTCCTTTGCAAATTTTAATAAAATCAGTGGGTTCTCTATGCACAATACACTATTAGCTGCTTCTTGAAAGTCGTATTTACGACTCGAGCGCCCAGCAGTATGACGACGTTCGAGTTTTTGAAAATATGTTCGGGAAATGAAAACTAACACTGGTGAAAAAAGTGTATTAAAGCGAGCCATGGTTTTAAATCTCCTGTATGTTGCGTTGTTTGCAAAGCTTTTTTAACATAATCTTTGGCGATTTAAAACTTTTTTATATGTTTTTTGCGGCGTTAGCAGAACAGTAATAAAAAACATATATAAAAATCATTTTTATATTGCCAATATATTTTGTATATGCTAAAAAGCAAATAATGCCGTAAAATGGTTTGAGTGTATAAATTTATAAGTGTGTAGAGGTGTTTTACTGGACATTTTTTTATGATTTTTGGGATGCACAATATTTGTTATACATCAACGATGGACAAAATATATTAATGCATGCTTTTTTGTAGCATAAAAAATATACGTAAACAGACAAAATATGCTAGCTCACCATAACTAATCGTCATATCTGATCATATCTTTAAAGGTGATAAAGAAGCAAAATTTTCATATTTAATAGACACGCATTTTGCAAAAAACATTAGTGCAAATGTACTGCATAAACGCTGCATTTTTTGATATCAAGAACGTTAAGTTAATTCCCTTAAGTGAGATAAATATTGATTGAATATTAATAAGTATAGTTTCTTATATACTTTAAACAATACGGAGGGGCAATGAAAATTAGATTTAGTGTTTTTTTGGCCAACATTCTTGTTATTGTTATGATTTCGATAACATTTTATTTACTTTTGCGAGCTAATAAAATTTTTGAAGAATCACAGGTAGTTTCAGAAAATAATAAATATCTTGGAATATTAGCTGTAGAGCTTGGAGAGAGCTCAAAAAAATTAACTGAATCAGTGCGGCTTTATGTTGCGAATAATGACAAAAAATATAAACAAATCTATGATGAGGTTGTCGATGTAAGAAGCGGTAATAGACCACTGGCTAATGACTTATTAGTAGCACCAGGTGAAAAAGTCGCTTTACTGGACCTTTTATTGAAATATGGCATTTCCGATGAAGAGTTTGCATTATTAGAACAAGCTAATAAGCTATCAGATGGGTTGATTGCAAGTGAAGTTGAAGCAATGAATGCCATGCAGGGAAAATTTAAACACAATCAAGGTAATTATACCGTTGATGGCTTACAAAACAAAGAATTAGCCATGCGTTTAGTTTTTGATGAAAATTATGAAAATGAGTTAAAAAAAATCCAAGCTCAATTAAAACTGTTTCGTGAAAAGTTAAATTTACGTATTAATGCTGTAGAAAATGAAATAAAAAGCGAATTTCAACCCGTTGTTTTCTTAGCAATTATTTCTATAGGGCTCACAGCCTTACTAGCAGTTCTATCCTATTTATTTATCCATAAATTCATTGTATTAACACTTGAAAAAACGACAAACTTTTGAAAAAGTATTGGGCAAGGAAATTTAAGTGTAACTTTTGGCATGCGTCGTAAAGATGAAATAGGTCAAATGGCGGATGCTTTGCGTCAAGTGGCTGAAGTTCTAAATTCTATTGTCAAAGAGTACGGTTATATTTCACGTAAAGTTGAGCTTGGTGAGATTGAAGCTAGGAATGATGCTCAACAATTTTCAGGTGATTTTGCTAGTTTGATTCATGGCACCAATGCTATTTTAGATCGTTTTTGCGTGTTACTTGATGGTTTTCCCCAGCCTGCAATCATTTTGGATAAAGATAAACATATCGTTTACTTAAACGCAGTATCTAAGCAATTAGTAAGCGGTGATGCCTATGGCAAGCTTGCTCATGACGCATTTTCTCCTGATGATGTAGGCACACCTGAAGATGCGCTTGAAAAAGCTTATAAAACCTTAAAACCAAGCATAGGGGATACGACTTGTCGCATTAATCAGCAGACTATGAATATCGTTTATACCGCAACCCCACTATTTGACACAGAGCGCAACTTTGCTTGTATGCTTTTGGTAGTTAATGATGTAACCAATTTAAAGAGTATTCAGAATTCAGTACGTGAGGTTGTTGATCAGGTTACTGCAATTTCAAAACAAACTGCCATATCTGCTGAACAACTTGCGACAAAGGTAGAGCATGTTTCACTTGGAACTAATGAACAAAGAGAGCGTGTGATCAATACCTCGGCAGCAATGGAAGAGATGAATTCTACAGTGCTTGAAGTTTCGCAAAATGCATCCCAAGCACACATTCAAGCTGAAAAAACCCAAGAAAAAGCTCACGAAGGCGCTAACCTTGTAGATGAAGTGGTTAAGGCAATTGGTACTGTAAACTCAGTTTCATCTGAATTGTCTGAAAATATTAAATCTCTTGGAGTACAGGCTGAGTCAATTGGCAGTGTTATGGGAGTGATTTCTGATATTGCTGACCAAACAAACCTCTTAGCTCTTAATGCTGCTATTGAAGCTGCACGTGCAGGAGAGGCGGGGCGGGGTTTTGCTGTGGTTGCAGATGAAGTTCGTAAACTTGCTGAAAAAACAATGAGTGCTACCACAGAAGTTGGTAATAGTATTCGTAATATTCAGCAATCCACATCAATGAATATTAACTATTTTGAAAAAACCTTGGAACTTATTAATGGTGCTACAGAATTGGCGCATACTTCTGGGCATGCACTGTCTGAAATTAGGGGTTTGGCAAAGGAAAATGCAAATCTCATTGCAGCTATAGCAACCGCTGCGGAGCAACAGTCTGCTACATCAGAAGAAATTAACAAAGCAGTCGATGAAGTAAATCAAATAACCTCTGAAATTGCCGGAGAGATGGAAGAATCCGCAGTAGCGGTACGTGAACTTTCGGAATCTGCATCTGCTTTACAAGAAAGCTTAGTAAAGTTGTCAGCAATTAAATAGTTGACGTTAGTATAGTGTGCCATATGTGCTCCTGCAAGAATTAATTACTTGTGAGGGTGACTTTTATATGTTTATAACAGGTAGATGAAGCAAATGTTGCGATTTAACATTTAAAATTATTGTTTTTGTCATGCCTCATTGACTTTATGATATTTGTTTTTTGGAATTGATATATTTTACTAGGTAGTTGAATATTAAAAACACATTTTTAAGAGTTACACGCTCTTTTTTCCTCAGTGAATGCAAAGCTTCTCAAACCAGCAAAGACCCAGCTGAGTGTAAAAAAACCATCGTGCCCCGTAGCCTTCATCCATTTCATTAAATTGAAGGCTACGGCGGCTAGAGGTACATTCAAGCTATCGCCGATGTTGCCTTTCAAGCAGTTGCGGGCTAAGCAAAATCGCTTTTTTGATGGCTTATGACAGGCTCAATGGCGCTGCCTTGTCTAAAGTTCTTCCGTGCTTTATATTTTGCGTAATTGCTCATATTTTTATTTAAAGGTTGAGGAATAGCAATAATTGTTTCTCTAATCTTTTTCATTCCACGAAAGTCTCTGTCGCAGAATGCTATTTCAGGCTATATCCTAAAATGATTAATAAAAAGAATTTTGAACCCACGCTTTAACCACATTTTCGGCGTGCAAATTTTCAATTTGCTTGAGCAAAAGCAAACCTACCATGCGTCGCACAGGCTTTTTTCCTCGACCTTTGGTGGAGTATACAGGTAAAAAATATTTATCAAGTTCACCCCAAGGAATTGCATTGGCAAGCTGTAAAAGAAGATACTTTGGGTTTAGTTGTTTAAGTAAATCTGGATACATCCAATGGCCTTGCTTGTGCTTTTGCGTTCTTTTCCCTGCTTTGGCGAAAAAATAGCCATACCATTAAGGAAACTAGCCATAGTTTTGGCAAGATAAGCGTGCAAAGCTGCTCTTGAATGATATTTTTGTGAAATTTTACGTTAGACGGCGCTGAGCTTTGAGGGTAGGGTGGTTTTGCAGAGGCCTTATTTCAGACGTCAACCGTATTGACACCACAACATTTAATAGTTTAACACAATTAAAAAATTAACAAATCAGAGGGCTAAATCCAATGTTACAATTGAAAAGAATCTTCATTTGTTTAATGATAAGTGCCCTGTGCCTGAGTGGTACCTTGGCCCCGGTCACCATTTCTTTTGCCCAACAGCCCGACTATGCTCAAGAAGCAAATAACAGCGCAGCGATGTTGGACATCGTTAATGCTCAAACGGCTTACGACCAAAACTTCACTGGCAATAATATTGTTATCGGCGTTATAGACTCTCCAGTGCGCATTGACCATATAGATCTAATGGGTATCACCACCATGGAGCCCATTGTTTTAAATAACGGTACAACTGTCAATCCTTCGGATATCGATTGGGGGTACCCCAATAATCATGGCACTCACGTTTCCGGCATCATTGCCGCCCACCGCAATGGCATTGGTATGCACGGCGTGGCCTATAATGCAGAGCTGGCCACCACCGCCCAACTTATAAGTCTCGGAACAGATCCAAGTTCGGAGCCTTTATATCCTGTTGATGTTTCTGATAATTTTTTCACACAAAACCCCGAGGTACGCATTGTAAACAATAGCTGGGGAGGAAGGTTTTTTCCCTATTTACCTAAAAAGATTATCGATATGGGGGGTAATGAAGTTGTTGGCTCATGGGCATACCAAGGAAATACTGCAAATGATGTCTGGGATTTATATGGTGGGATAAACTACTTTTTCACTACAAAAGAACGTGAGGATGCGCAAAATTTTGCAACCTCATATACACTGGCTAAAGTAGCCTTAGATGCCCCCGACAAACTCTTTGTCTGGGCTGCAGGTAATGAAGGAGTGCATGCGCCCACCGAAGAAAGTTTGATGCCTCGTTATATGGGGTCCGGCCTCAACAATTGGTTGAGCGTCGGAGCTCTTGATAGCTCGGTCATCACCCGCCAAGCCGATGGCAATTTATCAGTGGCACCAGGGGGTTTTGCCACCTATAGTAACCAAGCGATCGGTGCCGAGCTCTGGACAGTTTTTGCTCCCGGCACGCTCATTTATTCAGCCAACGCCACCGATCTAAAGGGATTTGTAAAACTTAGCGGCACCTCTATGGCCGCCCCGGTGGTTTGCGGAGCGGCGGGCTTAGTGCAACAAAATTTCCCGTGGATGACCGGTAAGCACTTAGCTGATACCATTTTGAGCACTGCCAACAGCGATTTTACGGCTCCCCAATATATTATTCAAGAGCAACAAGCTATAAATAGTAGCCCCAAGCAACCACTTGCCTCTTGGGACAGCTTAGTTTTTACCTTTATTGTTGATGTTACTCCCAGTGCCGCTCCCACCCTAACACAAGACGAAGCCAAAGAGCTACTCAAAGAACACTACGAGGCTCATCCGGAAGCTTGGGGGAGTCACACTTTGGAAACTCTATATGCAAACTTTATTGATAGGAAAGCCTATGCGGTTAGCACCGCCACTAAGGAAGAGGTTTTTGGTCAAGGCATTTTAGATGTGGGCAAAGCCATGGGTGGTGTGGCTGAACTTAACGCCAACCGAATGACAGCAGATAATGTCTATAATATTGCGACCTTGCAAAGCCCGATTGACGCTTATGAAACATTCGACACCCAAGGTTACAACGCTGAATTTTCAAATGATATTAGCCAAGCAGTATGGGATGACAAATATCACCACCCCGAATACCAATACCAAAACAACACGGACACCGGTTACAATAGTGCGGCTCTTCAATTGTTCGGTAAAAATGTGGGTTTGGAAAAGGCGGGGCTTGGTCGCCTCATCCTCTCTGGCAACAACACCTACGCTGGGGCCACTTTGGTGACGGGCGGGGAGTTGACAATTGCCAAACGGAGTGACGGTAGCGGCGGCACCCTTGAAAATTCCGATGTTTACGTGGGAGAGAAGACGCGCCTCTCCGGTAACGGCACCATCGCGCAAAGCCTCATCAATTACGGCACCGTAGCCCCCGGCATTGATGTCGCAACACTCTCCAACGCTTCTTTTCTGGCGACCGCTTCAATGACCACTAACGCCGCCGCCTTGCCTTTGGTAACTCTTGAACCTCTCACCGTGGGCACCTATACCCAAAAAAGCAGTGGTAATCTAGGTATTTATTTCGATGTCCAAGGGCGTAGTAGCCAAATATCTCTCCTAAACAACAATTCTAATATTGAAGGGGGTAGTCTCACTTTCCTCCCCACAGCGGGCTTTTACCGCGGCACGCAAAGCGTAACTGTTTTTACCGGTCAGGGTGCCACTCCTACCGGCAATTTCACCACCTGGCAATATGATGAAATCTCACCTGTTTTAGGGTTTAACATTCTTCAAACCAATAATAGCGACTATGTTCTCACTACTTTACGCAGCCCGAATGCCTATAGCCAATACGCCCAAAGCACAACTGCTCGAAATCTGGGCAAAACTCTCATCCCCTTGGCAAACGAGGCCACAGGCGATTTGCAAACCCTCTTGGTGTCCCTTGATTTTTCTGCTGCGGACGGGCATGAAATCAAAACAGCTTTAACCCAGCTTAGTGCTGAAACCTACGACCTTTTATCTCATGCAAGCCTGACACAACAAAGTGCCTTCAATCGTATGCTATGGAAACGGGCGCAAATAAAGAGACGAGGCGTAGATGAGTCTGAAGGTTTATTAGCGCAAGATATTGGTGATAAAAGCAAACACTCTGTTGAACTCTGGGCGCAAGCTCTTGCCTCTTGGGGGAGTCAAGATGCTACCAGTGCTGTTTCTGGCTACTCTACTGAAAGCGCAGGGGTCATCACCGGCTTTGATTGGGGCAGTGACTTTGGTCTAACCATGGGGCTTAACTTTGCCTTTATTAAACGTAAGCTCACTGATTTTGACTACCATAATGCCAAGGTGGATACAGAAGGCTTCTCCCTTGGCCTAACAGCCCAGTATGCCCCAGTCCGGTGGGATGGCTTCTACGTTATGGCCCAAGGTCGCTTGGGGCTTGAGCAAAACACCATGAATCGCGCTGTGGCCGTTGGCAATAGCTATAATCGCTACAACCAAAGTGACTGGACAGATTTTGTGGGCAGCGCACTCTTAGGTGGTGGGCATGATTGGTACTCAGGCCAGATCACTTTTGGCCCCTTGGTCTGGCTAGAATATACCTTTTTGCACCGCCCCGGTGTATCTGAAACAGGCGGTATGGGCACCAGTCTGCGCCTTAAAGATGCCTATCACAGCAGCTTGCGCTCTACCTTGGGAGTACAGATGCGTTATAGTGGGCAACTTTCGGACACTCTTAACGTAGATTTATCGGCCTTGGCTGTGTGGCAACATGAGTTGCTTAACAATAATCTGCGCACTACCAGCTCCTTTGCTGGCTATGACAAGTATAGCTTTACCAGCAAGACACCTCTTTTTGGGCAAAACATCTTTGCTCTGGAAGCCCAAATGCGTCTCACCCACAAGAATAACATCTTTTTCGAATTTAACGCTGGGGGCGAACTAACCGACGATAACGGTAAAAATCTCTATTTAGGCGTCAACTTTGGCTATAGTTTTTAAGAGTAATTGTAGATAAACTCAAAGGCATTACACACAACAGACACGTACACTTGAGGGATTTTTCTTCGATGCGATACCAGAAAGGCTCTTTAGCGATAAAGTTTATGATAGAAATAAAATAGATGGAGAATTGTTTTGGAATGGGGCATTGAAATGATAGCCGCAAATAGGAAGACTTTTCACCTGGTTATAAAACCTTCGCAACAACACTGTAAAACACTAATATAAAATAGAAAATCTCTTTTCAATCATGCAGCTGACTTGCTTCGTATTTTACTAAAAAGAACTATGAGCTGGCTTCTATTGCCAAATGTGCATTTTTTTTCATTGAATAAACAAATAATTTAACAATGGATATTGTATGTTAACAGAACTTTTCTTTTCGCAAACAGCTGCACAGGCCATTTTAATTCTTTCACTGTGTATTATAACAGGGCTTTGGTTAGGACAAGTTAAGTTAGGTACCATAAGCCTTGGGGTTGGGGGAGTGCTTTTTAGCAGTATTGCTGTGGGGCATTTCGGTTTTGTTATCGACAAACACATCCTGAACTTTGCGAAAGAATTTGGGCTTATCCTTTTTATTTGCTCCATCGGTATGCAGGTGGGGCCAGGCTTTATAGATTCGTTAAAACGGGGCGGATTACGCCTTAACCTTATGGCTGCCATAATTGTTCTCATGGGAACAGTTATTACAGGCGCAATTTTTATACTTTTTGATATTCCTGTGGCTGTTTTGGTGGGTTTGTACAGTGGAGCGGTGACCAATACCCCTTCTTTGGCAGCGTCTACGCAGATGTTTGCTGATTTTTACCCTAATTTAGACGCCATTGCAGCGGCAGGAAGTCAGGCAGGCATTGGCTATGCGGCAGCATATCCATTTGGTATTTTAGGTATTATCCTTGTTATGATTTTGGTGCGCTTTATTTTTCGGGTAGATATTGAAGCAGAAAATCGGCTTATGGAAGAAATTTCTCGCAAAGATAAGCCAAAACCCAATTATCAAACAGTGGAAGTCGTCAACGAAGCCATTATAGGAAAGCGGCTTGACGCTGTGAAAGCTTTACAAGCGCTCGACCTTGTTTTTTCTCGTATTGAACAAATGAAGGGTGTAACGCAAACGCCTAAGCCCGAAACTATTTTAACTAAGGGCACATTATTACATGCGGTGGGTGCTGCGGAAGAGATAGAAAAGCTTGTGGAGATTGTGGGCAAGAGAGCTGACATTGATTTACATGAAATCAAAGGTGGCCTTAAAGTTGCTGATATTACAGTAACTAAGGATTCTGTGGCAGGTAAAACCTTTGAAAAACTACAATTAAGCAATGAATATGGTATTGTACCCACAAGCATTATTCGCTCAGGCTTTGAGTTTACAGCTTTCCCTAGTGCAGTAGTACATTTTGGGGATGTCATTCGAGTGGTTTCTGACTCACAAGGTATTTATACGGCACGCAAGATTTTGGGCGATTCTTCACGTATGCTTGAGCACCCGCATGTTGTACCTATATTTTTAGCCATATTTTTGGGCATTATATTGGGCAGTATTCCTATTTTTGTACCAGGTCTTAGCTCTGGCTTAAAGTTGGGCCTTGCGGGAGGCCCTTTACTGGTGGCAATTATTTTTAGCCGCTTGCATAGCATTGGGGGCATGGTGTGTTTTATTTCTCCCAGCGCCAGTTTGATGATTCGAGAAATAGGTATATCGTTATTTTTGGCAGCAGTGGGGCTGAATGCTGGCCCTGGTTTGGCACCTATAATGGCAGATGGAACTGGTTTATATTGGATGGGGCTCGGCGCTATGATCACCTTTATTCCGCTTATGACTTCGGCGCTGTTTGCTTGCATTGTACTTAAGTGTAATTATCCAACAGTGTGTGGCTTACTCTCAGGCAGTATGACTGATCCGCCAGCTTTAGCTTTTTCCTCACAAATTCTTGGTTCTGATTCAGCAGCCTCGGTGTATGCGACTGTGTACCCACTGACCATGATTTTACGTATTTTAAGTAGTCAGCTCCTTGTGTTGTTTTTGTTTAATTACGCATCATAAAAGTTAAAGAAACTAGAGTCATTTTGTAGTCCGAACGTCCTTAAGACGTTTTAAAGGTGCCCAAATATACACAGGTTCTTTCATAGACTTTCGTGCCCTCAAGTAGTACAAGCTCGCTCACGGAAATTTTGCTAGTGCATGTCCCCTTGGTAAATTTTTTGAAGGAGGAATACTGTTTATGGGAGAAAGTACACATGATTCTTTGTGCCGTTATGCAGTTATTGAAGAAAAAAATAAGCGAGAGATAGTACTTTTGCGCGGAAGCGGGTGTTCTTGGCGCAAGTGTAGATTTTGTGATTATCATCTTGATTATTCCATAAATCATGAAGAAAATGATGCTATAAACTGTGCAGAATTAGCAAAAGTTACGGGAGTGTATGGTACTCTTGAAATAATAAATTCTGGAAGTTTTAGTGAGCTTTCCGAAAATACCCATATGTATATTGAAAACACATGCTTAGAGAAACATATACACAGATTGCATTTTGAAAGTCACTATACGGATAGACACACTCTGCAACAACTGCGAGAAAGGTATAAAAAACATGGTATTACTGTTGTTGTAAAAATTGGTGTGGAAACATTTGATGCGCTATTTAGGGAAAGCTATCTTGTAAAAGGTATTGATACAGAAGATCCACAGGAAATAGCGATGTACTTTGATGAGTGTTGCCTTTTGCAAGGTATACCTGGGCAAACCAAAGAAAGTATGATCGAAGATATTGAAATAGGTTTAGCGCATTTTCAACGTGTTTGCGTGAATATTATGCAAGAAAATTCAAAAGCAATAAAACCAAGCCCTAAAGTTATAGACATTTTTATACAAGAGGTTTTGCCCTTGTATGCGCATAATCAACGGGTAGATATACTTTTAGAAAATACAGCCTTTGGTGTTGGAGATACTTGTAGATCATGATGAATGAAATTTTACTTGTTGCGTCTTTGGTGACGATCTATGCAACAGTGCTTTTTGCATATAAATTTTTAGGAAAAACCGGCGTGTATGTGTGGACTGTCATAGCCACCATCACAGCAAATATTGAAGTTATTATTCTTATTCACGCCTTTGGTTTAGAGCAAACATTAGGGAATGTACTTTTTGCCTCTACTTTTCTTGTGACAGACATTTTATCTGAAAACGAAGGAAAAAAGGCGGCGCAAAAAGCGGTTTATCTGGGGATTTTCTCAAATATCCTCTTTGTGTGTATTACGCAATCATGGTTTTTGTATACCCCAAGCGAAGCGGATATAGCTATAGATGCTATCAGGCAGGTTTTCTCAAATGTACCTAGAATTATTATTGTAAGCATATCTGTGTACGCTTTAAGTCAAGTGCTTGATGTGTGGCTTTATGAAAAAATATGGCAAGTAACAGCTAAATTCTTTAAAAATACGATAAAAGGCCTGTGGATTAGGAACAACTGTTCGACGCTTATATCACAAATTGTTAACACCGTACTTTTTTCTTTTGGCGCATTTTATGGTGTTGAGGGGTATAGTCTTTCTATTATTTGGAGCATTGTAATATCTTCGTATGCTATCTACATTGTGACAAGCATTCTTGATACGCCGGCGGTGTATATAGCTCGAAAAATAAAAAGAAAACAGCTAAATAGTCGAACATTAAAAACACATTTTTAAGAGTTAAACACTCTTCTTTCTTCAGCTAGGGCAAAGCTGCTCAAAACAGTAAATACCCAGCCAAGCGCAAAAATATAACCTTGCCCCGTGGCCTTCATCCATTTCTTTAAATTGAAGGCTACGGCGGCAAGAAGTAAGTTCAAGCTATCGCCGATGCTACCTTTCAAGTAGTTACGGGCTAAGCGAAAATCGCTTTTTAGGTGGCTTATGACAGGTTCAATGGCACTGCGCCGTCTAAAGTTTTTCCGTGTTTTATTTTTTGCATAATTGCTCATTTTTTTGTTTGAAGGCTGGGGGATAGAAATGAGTGTTTCACCAACATTTTTCACTCCACGAAAGCCTCTATCGCAAAAAGCTATCTCAGGGCTATAACCTTGATTATCAGATGCTTGCGCAATGACTTCTTCAAGCGTTTTACTGTCATGTCTATTGTCTGGGTAACTTTTCACACCAACGATAAGACAGCTTTCTTTAGTCATGGCAATGACTGCTTTTGAGCCAAACTCAAACTTTTTATGGGCCTTCCCTTTAGCGATACATGCCGTTTGTGGTTCGTGTAAACTATAGATTTTATTCTTATCTTCTCGCTTTTGATTGATAGCTTTAAAACAAATATCCAGTAATGACTGCCACTTTTCTAAAGCAGAAGGTAAAATTTTTCGCTGTACATCACGCAACAAGGCGTTAGCAATGGTTTTGACACGTTTTATGGCAGCGGCAACTTTCTTTTTATTTTTCCGATTCTTATCAAAGCGGATTGTTCTGGTTAGCTTTTTTAATTCATGTTTGTAGCTACG
>CAYJHS010000059.1:2175-12246 GCA_964369815.1 uncultured Desulfovibrionaceae bacterium | reverse complement strand
TACCTTGCCGCATTGAAAGTTTTTTGAAAGGGGGGTCTGGGGGGAAAACTTTAGTCCACAAAAGTTTTCCCCCCAGAAATTTTATCCAGAATATTTAAAAGGCTTCTTTGTAAGACGTGCTATAATTTGGTGTAAAGCCTTGGTGGATATAGGTTTTAAGGCATGCCCCTGCATACCTGCTGCGTAGCATTTATCTATTTCTTCTGCCAACACATGGGCTGTTAGGGCAATAATGGGGATAGTATGAAAGCGTGCGTCGTTACGAATACGTTTTGTGCTTTCAATGCCGTCCATGTTGGGCATGTGCACATCCATAAGTATCATATCATAGTGTTTTTGATCTATTTTTTGCAGAACCATATAGCCATCTTGTACCCAATCCACCTGACACCCCATGTGTTCAAGAGCTTCTTGGGCAATAATGGCGTTAATTTCATTATCCTCTGCCAAGAGAATAGAGGTGCCGCTTATATCTTCAATGGATATATCTTGTTCTGCAATTTCAGCACTGTTTTCAGCCGCTAAGAAAGGGATATAGCAAGTAAATGTGGATCCATGCCCTTCAACACTTTCCACGGAAATGCGCCCGCCCATAAGATCTAATAAGCTTTCTACTATGGTAAGCCCAAGCCCTGTGCCTCCATGGCGGCGGGTGGAGGACGAGTCTGCTTGAGTAAATTCCATAAAGAGTTGTTGTAACACCTCTTCGGACATACCGATACCTGTATCTTGTACTACTAAGCACAAAGTAAGCGTATTTTGTAAATCTTTTGAGCAGGTTTCATTTGAGCATAGGGAGAGAGAAAAGCTTACGACACCTTTTTCGGTAAATTTTATGGAATTTTTTACCAAGTGCCCAATAATCTGCCCAAAGCGTAAAGCATCGCCTACGATACTTTGGGGCACAGATGCATCTACAGTATAGGTCACTTCGAAACCTTTTGCTTGCGCTTCGTCTATTAAAAGCTCTTGCACCTCACGGCATAGGTCTTGCGGGCTAAAGGGGTGTTGTTCTAGTTCTAGTTTGCCAGCTTCAAGCTTAGAAAAATCTAAAATATCATTAATGACTTTGAGGAGTTTTTTGGAGGAAAGACTAGCCTTATTTAAATACTCTCCTACCTTCTCATCTTCATTGTGCTCCATGGCAAGTTCCATCATGCCAACGATACCATTGAGGGGGGTGCGTAGTTCGTGGCTCATATTGGCTAAAAAGCGGCTTTGAGCCTTGGTAGACTCCATATCCAACACTCGCTCGCGCTGCATACGTAAAGAGTCTGTAATATCAATAGCTATGGCAAATCGAGCGAGCTCTAAGTCATCCCAAGGAATACAAGAGTCTATCACTCTAAAATCTAATCCCCCCTTATATCCACGCAAATCCCAAATATGAGGTTCTCCATTGTGAGTAAGATGCCCAGACGAGCAAAAGGAGCAAGGTTTATCATTGTCCATTATTTTATCGTGACATTTCTGTCCCACAATACTTATTCCACCCAAGTATTCACTTAAAGTTTTATTGTGGCATAAAACTGTATAGGTTTCGGGATCAGTAATATACATGGGAAATGGGAGCATATCAAATAGCTCTTGTACTTCTTCTTGTTTATTTTCTAATAGTTGTAAAGCCGAAAAGTAATGAATGGCATTATTGAGTAACTGCCCAAGAGTGAGTATGGTGCGCAAGGAACGCTCTGCCCAGTCTTCTACTACACCATACTGCTCAACACCAAAGCATTGGTCAACACCAAAAAAGGCTGAAAGCTTACCTTCTGAGAATAAAGGTACTATTATTAAGCCGGCAATTTTTTGTTCTTCAAAAATTTTACGTGCCGCAGTGTCTTTAAATTTTTTTACCGAGTGTATTATATAGGGTTCTCCGGCTTGCAACGCAGTAAACATACCATCGGCATACATAGCATCTTGCAAGGATATACTGCCTTCAAGTAAATCCCGAAAAGGAGGCAAGCGAGAATATACCCAAGAATATGTATTTTCCCCCCCCTTACCATCATAAGAAAAAATATAGACACGGTGCACATGCAAAGCATTGCCCACGTCTACCAGAGTGTCATGCAAAAAAGCATCAAGGTTTGTAGCGCTGAGCATACCACTGGAAAGATGTAAAAAAAGATCGGTGGTATTTTTTATTTTTTCCTGCATATAGTCACCTTAGTTTGCTCTTTGCAAAAAGAGAAATTGC
Source organism: uncultured Desulfovibrionaceae bacterium (assembly GCA_964369815.1). Classification (GTDB taxonomy): domain Bacteria; phylum Desulfobacterota; class Desulfovibrionia; order Desulfovibrionales; family Desulfovibrionaceae; genus CAYJAD01. Next base: position 10,046 of record CAYJHS010000059.1, on the reverse strand, counting down.
ATAAAATACATGTCCATTACCCTTTCTTAAATCGAAAAGGTTTGCTGGTAAATTGATAGATAACTTTGCGTAACTCTTCTGGTGCAAAGGGTTTTATGACATGTGCTTGCATACCTGCTTCATAGCTTTTTTCATAATCTTGCACTAAGGCATGCGCCGACATGGCTACCACAGGAAGGGTGTCATATGTGCTATCATTTCTTATATGTCTGGTGGCTTCCAGCCCATCCATATGTGGCATCTGGATGTCCATCAACACAATATCATAGGTATTTTTTGCTAGCATATCCAAAGCAATGCGTCCATCTTCGGCATTATCCACATGACACCCATATTGCTCAAGCACTGCCGTAGCAATATGGCTATTAATTTCATTATCTTCCACTAAAAGAACGCGAATGCCCGAAATGTCGTCTGCACTATCCAAAGGCAAGGAAGGACTCTGCGCAACGGATTGTTCCTCAAGCACCTTGGCAAAAGGAATAGTACATATAAAAGTAGCCCCGTGCCCAAGGGTACTTTCCACACGAATACTACCCTTCATAAGGTGTACTAAATGCTGTGTAATGGTAAGCCCAAGCCCCGTGCCGCCATAGTTGCGTGTAGTAGAAGCTTCTGCTTGAGTAAATGCAGTGAATAATTTCTTAATATTTTCTTTTGAAATACCTATGCCAGTATCTTGCACCTTGAGTTCTATAAGTTGTTCCGTGGGGCTATCCTGTACCATATGTACACTAATATGCACTTGCCCCTTGCTGGTAAATTTCAAGGCGTTATTGGTCAAGTTTAACAAAATTTGTGAGAGACGTAGCGCATCGCCATAAAGCGCAGAAAAGATTTTTTCATCCAGCTCACATTGTAAATCAATACCCTTAGCATCGGCTCCTACTTGTAATATGGCTTGTATCTCATGCAACACAGTAGAAAAGCTAAAAGGCAACTTTTCAAGGGTTATTTCATTAGTTTCAAGTTTAGAAAAATCTAAAATATCATTAATGATAGCCAAAAGATTACGCGAAGAAATTTGTACCTTTTCTAAGTAACCTTTCACTCTAGCATTTTTATTAGCCCCATCAGCCAAATGCGTCATGCCTATTATACCGTTTAAAGGGGTGCGCAACTCGTGGCTCATATTAGCCAAAAAAAGCCCCTTGGCTATATTAGCCTCACGCTCGAGCACTTGCTCACGCTGCAAACGCAAAGTATCTGTAATATCAATGGCCACAGAAAGACGTGCATTGGCGGTGCGTTCCCACGAAGTGCGAAGCTCAATAATTTTATACTCGTTGCCTGTTATGGAATTTCGGTGATGCCACACATAGGGAGGGGCATCTTTTTCTAAAAAGGCATTGGTGCAAAAAGGACAAGGGGCGTCCAGATTTTGTAAAATTTAATAACACTTTTTATGTGCCACTTGCGACACATCAAAAGCATCTGCTATAGCTTTATTATATTAAACAATGGAATAATCATCTATGCTTGAAACATAAATAGGATAGGGGAACGCATCAAATAAAGCTTGAGCTTGGCTTTTCTTTTTTTGTATAACACCTTGAGTCTTAAAGTAAGCCTTAGCATTATTAAGAATATTTCCAAGGACAATAATCGTATTTATAACACTATCAGCCCAGTGCGGCACAAATTCACACAAGTCTACACCAAACATACCTACAATAACATCTTTATCAAAAAGCGGCACAGTTACAAGAGTACTTACTCCTTGATGCATCAATAAAGCACGTGCATCTTCATCATCAATACTAGTCACATCCGAAATTACATAAGGCTGTCCTGAATATAGAGTGTTTAAAAGCTCACCATAACTTTGCGTATCTGCAAAAGAAATAGCTTGCAACTCTTCCTTGTGCGAAGACACTCCCGCTGCAACCCACTCATAAGTATTGAACCAAAGATCATTTATTACCTCAAAAATATAGCTACGACTCACTTGCATTTCTCTACCAATATCAGCAAGGGTCTCACGCAAAAAAGACGCTTCATCTGTTGCTGTGAGCATACGGGAGGATATACGCATGAACAATTCATCATGGTCATGGGAAGAGGTAAAATTAGCAGAGGCGTTGGCACTCATAAAGGCTCCATACTCACAACTATCGTCAATTTTAAAAACTACATATACACAACACAGTAATTACATATTTTCTTTTTCAAGTTTAGATTATCCACTAGCATTTATCAACTTAAAAATTTACGTGCATAGGGGCTTAGAAATTCGGCTCACAAAAAAAGCAAGGCACCTACATCTTCTGTAAGTGCCTAAAATTTATGGTGCGCCCAGGAAGATTCGAACTCCCGACCAAGAGCTTAGAAGGCTCCTGCTCTGTCCAACTGAGCTATGGACGCGCACTTGTTTTCTACCTTTTCATGGCTATGGGGTCAAGAAATTTATCACACAAAAAAAGACATTATTATTCCTTAAGGTTAACCACAAAGAGAGCGTTTTACTTTGCCCACTATAAGAATTTCCCGTTGCATTGTAAGGTACGCCACCTAGGGAAATTTCTGCGCACCTTATCATTCAGAAATTAAAAAAACAAAAAACAATCATAATTTCAACTAACTAAATTGAATAGACACCCTCACCCCTTCTCCTGTACCCATAGCAATATTTTCTATACACATATGCGCACCGTGCAAGGTGGCAACATGACGCACAATGGCAAGTCCAAGGCCACTACCTTTCATCTCTTGCCCTGGGGGGCGATAAAACCGTTGCCCAAGCTGGGTAAGAACATTTTCTGGAATATGTGGCGCTGAGTTTTCAATATAAAAACCATAATGTTGCAAGCGCACGGTAATACTTCCATTCTCAGGAGTATAGCGCACAGCATTGTCCAAAATATTGCGTAAAGCAATGTTCCAAAGTTCTACAAAACCCATATTTTCAAAGGAGGCTTCGTCTAGCTTGCAATCAAGGTGCACGTTTTTTGCGTGGGCACTTAGGCGTATATCTTCTACAGCACTAAGCAAAAGCTGCGCCCATTGTATATTTTCCTTGGTGTTTTCATTATGGGGATTTTTTGCTTCAAGGCTTGAAAGCAAGAGCAACTGCTCCACAAGATGCGAACAACGCAAGGATCCCTGAAGTATTTTTTGCAGTGCATTCTTTTGACTTTTCGGGTCATCCATACACATTTCCAGAACTTCGGCTTGCACACGCAAGCCCGCAAGGGGCGTTCGTAGCTCGTGGGCAGCATTGGACACAAAGGCACGTTCCCGCTCTAGAAGAGAGCTAATGCGCTCAAAAAGTCTGTTGAGAGACTGTACCACTTGACGTGTCTCAGGGGTTAGGTGGCTTTCATCAAGCAAAGCGGTACTGGTGGCCTCACGCCTTTGTAAACTTTGAGCGAGAGTACGTAAAGGGCGTAATTCTTTATACAAAAGCCAGCCAAGCCCCACAAGAAATAAAGGCAACAAAATAAGCCATGGAATTAAGTGCCTAAAAAATGCTTTAAAGGCCATATTGTGGCGATATTCGCTTTTTTGCCCCACGGAAATATACCTTTCTCCATTTTCACTTATATAAACAAAGATGCGCCACCAATCATCGTCCACACGTACTTTGTGAAAACCCTTGGTGCGTATAAAAGGAAAATCTTTGCCATCGTCATCATCACTTAAGATACGCCCCCCCGTAGAAGAAAACACGGCAAAACCAAAAAAATCACCTTTCACTAAGAAGCGGCTTTTTTCTCTACGTTCAGGAATTACTTCGTCAATGTCGTCTATCTCTCCGTGTAAATGAGAAAGATCAAGCTCTGACAGTGTTTTAGCAAAAAGGACCATTTGGGTATCAAGAAATATTCGCACATGCTTGGCATCAGATTTCCAAGCTACAACCGCCACTGTCCCCCAAGCCAATAATGAAAAAAGTGTAAAAAAGAGTAATAGGCGTGTAAAAAGTCCCAGTTGTGCAACTTTTTGCAAAATTTTCTTAAGCCGTTGGCTTGCCATTATTTTTTTATATCTCCTAAGGTATATCCTATGCCGTGAACAGTTTTAATAAAATGCGACCCTAACTTAGCACGCAGATGATGGATATGTACTTCAATGGCATTGCTACTCACTTCGCTGTTCCAAGAATATAATTTGTCTTCTAGCAACTCACGGGATAAAATTCCTGAGCCTTGAGTTAAAAATATTTCCAGCAAAATAAGTGCCTTTGGGCTAATAGTAATATTTTCACCATCAAGGTATACAAGGCGTTTTTGTGGGTCAAGGCTCACATTGCCGTGAGAGAGGAGCTTTTCTTCATGGCCTTGGCTACGTAACGTGTGCCGGTAAAGAGCGTGTACTCGAGCCAAAAGCTCGCTGATAGCAAAAGGTTTAGGCAAGTAGTCATCAGATCCAAGATTGAGCCCTTCCACACGCTGCGACACGCTACCACGAGCACTAAGGACAAGTACAGGCACGGCAATTTTTTTACTACGCCAATGGGCTAAAAGATCAAGGCCGTCCAAGCCGGGGAGCGTTAAGTCCAAAATTACCACGTCATGGGTGGTATTTTGCAAAGCTTCCTTGGCAAGCTGTCCGTCTTGTAACCAATCTACTGTCATACCGTGCTTTTGCAAGGCCACAACAAGACCGTCACCAATGAGGGTATCGTCTTCTACGATAAGGATGCGCATCTTAATATACTCTAAGTAGGGGAGGCCGCAATGCCTCCCCTATCCTGTTATAATTATTTCACAACTTCAATACGTTTGACTTCAAGCTCTGTGGCTCCCCAGTCTTTATCCACGGAAATGAGTAACTTTACGGTATCCTGTGCACCCACATTGCCACCCCGCCAAACTTTGCGGTCAATTTCAATGGTTCCAGTGCCACTAGCATCTTGGAAGGTATATTTTTCATCACCCTTATAGTTGATAATTTTACCTTGCAAAGTTACCCAAGCGTCATCAGGCTGTTCAGCAGCTTTCTTGATAGTCATAATGGCTGGGCCAGGACCAGTGTAGCCACCAACGGCTCCAGCACCGGGGCCTGTATAGCCGCCACCTTTATTGTTGTTAGCATAGGCCATGGAAATGAGCGGCGCAGCGCCCAACATAAAACAAATCACTGTCATTCCAAACACATAAACAACACGGCGAGTTTTTGTCATTTTTTTATTCATACTGTCTCCTTATGCAGGGGTACTCCCCCCTATTGTATTAAAGAGTGTCGACACATTTTTTTTGTAACATCAACACTGACTACAATAAAGCACAGAAAGCTTAAATTAATCTTAAGGTATGATTTTTTTTTAAAAGTTTTTTTATCTGGGGGAAGGGGAGGACTTTTGCTGGCGCCAAAAAGTCCTCCCCTTCTCCAGCCCCCCATCCCCTCCCAAAACGCGCCATGGCCCATCCCTTTAAGGATGGGCTGTACATCGCCTCACTAAACACTCATTAAAAAATCATAGCGTTTCTTACTTACAAGTAAGAAACACTATGATTTTTTTGTTGCGCCAATATTCTTTATGTAAAGACAGGACACTGTCGCACTGAAAGTTTTTTGAAGGGAGGTCTGGGGGAAACTTTTGTGGTGGAACAAAAGTTTCCCCCCAGAAAATCTCTCAAGCTAAAACAGCAAAAATATTACGCTTTCATAGCAATAGCTTCAATTTCCACTTTTACCCCCAGAGGCAAAGTAGCAACGCCCACGCAGGTACGAGCTGGATAAGGCTCCTTGAAGGCTTTTTTGTATGCTTCATTTACCATGGCCCAGTCATTCATATCAGTTATAAATACAGTAACTTTCACTGCATCTCCCATACTGAACCCTGCGCCTTCCAAAACGCCTTGTAGATTTTTAAGGCTTTGAGTGGCTTGCACGCCGGCGTCACCTTCCACCACTTTTCCTGTGGCGGGATCAAGGGGGACTTGGCCGGAAGTGAAGAGCATATTTCCCATGCGCACGCCTTGACTGTAGGGGCCAACGGCGCAAGGAGCTTTGTCAGTAGTAATGATGTCTTTCATGTGTATTCCTTTTTTGTTAAAATGTATCTATAATACGCAGAATTTCTTCTGTTTTTTCTTGCATAAGGGCTGTATCACCACGAGACTCTACATTAAGGCGCAACAAGGGCTCTGTATTGGAAGAGCGGATGTTAAAGCGCCACGTTTCAAAAGCCATGGACAGGCCGTCGAGGCGATCTTCGGCGAGAGAGTCCTTGACATAGGTGGCATGAATTTTATTAACAATGGCAGTGGCATCATTAACTTTACAGTTAATTTCGCCGCTACACGGATATTTTTGTTGGCATTCTTCCACCATTTGGGCAAGGCTTTTTTGGCTTTGCACAATGAGTTTTGCCACAAGGAGCCATGGGAGCATGCCGGAGTCGCAATAGGAAAAATCACGAAAATAGTGATGTGCACTCATTTCGCCGCCATAGAGGGCATCTTCTTCCCGCATGGTTTCTTTAATAAAGGCATGCCCAGATTTAGACATAATGGTAAGCCCTTTAGCTTGTGAAACTACATCTTGCGTATTCCACACAAGGCGCGGGTCATGGATAATTTTTGCGCCGGGATATTCGCGCAAGAGAGCCTCTGCGAGCAAGCCCACAAGGTAGTATCCTTCAATAAAATTCCCTTTATGGTCATAGAAAAAGCAACGGTCAAAGTCTCCATCCCAAGCAATACCAAGGTCAGCGCCGTGTTCAAGCACAGCTTTAGCTGTATATTCTCAGCGCTCTGGCAAAAGCGGGTTGGGAATACCATTAGGAAAGTTGCCGTCGGGGTGCATTTGGGCGGTAGTCATGGTAAAGGGGAGCAATGGCATAAGCTCATTGAGCACAAGACCGGCGCAACCATTACCAGAATCGGATTTGATTTTGAGGGTGACACCGTTATCAAGCTTCACGTAATCCAATAAGAATTGTACATATTCTTTACGATAATTTTGTTAAGCATAGGTGCCCCTGCCTGTGACTTCTCCAAGGGTGATGCTTGGCAAAAGGCTGAGTGCTTTATCACGAATGTCAAAAAGCCCAGAGTCAGAACTGATTGGTATGGCCTTTTCCCTCACAAATTTCATACCATTGTCATCACGAGGGTTATGGCTGCCGGTAATCATAATGCCGCCATCAAAGCCCTTGGCAAAGGTAGCATGATATATTTCTTCGGTACCACACAGGCCAAGATCCACAACATTCACCCCGCCCTGACGCAAACCTTGCACAAGGCCATCACGCAAAGCTGGGCCAGACAAGCGGCAATCTCGCCCAATGACCACAGACTTTGGGCTAAACAGTTGTGCAAAGGCAAGGCCAACAGCCTTAGCCAGTTCAGGACTTAAAGATTCTGGAAAAGTACCACGAATATCATAAGCCTTAAAGGATTGAGCATAGGGCATAGTGTTTCCTCATTGTATGAATTTTGTGCTGGAAAGCTAACATGGAAGCGAAAGAATGTCCAAGGCAATAATACTCATATGCAAACTATTACGCTGTATGACTCTACACTTTTTCCATTTTGTGCCGATGAGTAAATGTAGAGATGCTTTTAGATGTCGTGTAAGTTCAATGCAGGAACGGTATTTGCAATGTTTTTAAAAAACACGCATATTACCATGGTCATAGTATAATTTAAAAGGCGAAAGCGTCTCAAAAACTGTGGTGAAAGGGAGCTAGCATGAGCAATATATCCTTATTAAATCCATACTCAAGCGCTGCAAGCACGAGCTTAAACTCTGTATTTTCAGGCACTTCTTCCAGTAGCGAATCTGACCCTGCGGCAGATACGGTGAACATTTCTGACGAAGCTATAGAGCTTTTGGACGAGCTACGCTATAAGGCAAATTTATCCACGATAACCACCGAAAGTGAACTATATTTTGATAAAGCCTCCAAAGGTCTGCCCAAT
>CAYJHS010000059.1:0-2165 GCA_964369815.1 uncultured Desulfovibrionaceae bacterium | reverse complement strand
AATTAACCGATATGCTGGATTGGTTAGCTAGCCAAAAGGAAGATGAAGGTTTTGTTTTTGGGGAAAGTAGTAGTATTGTTAATAGAGATGCTTACGAAAAAGATCCAGAAAAATATGCTGAACTTTGGACAAATCTATACAACCACTTCGGTGATCTTATGAGCACTCTTGGTCTGGATCAAGACGATACCATGATGCGTGAGGTTCTTGCCAACGACGAAGTACAGTTGGAGCTTATGTCACGCTTTAAAAGTAGCTTCAGCGATAGGACAAATTCGCTATTAGGATTTTTTAATATATCAGTATAACAATATATTACAAAACAATATAAAGCAAATGTCTGTTTTGATGTTTGCTTTTTTTTATGCCGTACTTTAGGGTTGCACATAACATTAAATAAGGAGACTTTATTATGAAAGTATTACTCATTAACGGAAGCCCTCGCAAAGAAAGCTGTACGCAGGTTGCCTTGGAAGAAGTCGTACGTGGCCTTGAAGAAAACGGCGTTAAAGGCGAGATTGTACGCATCGGCACCTCAGCCATTCGTGGCTGTATTGCTTGCAATAAATGTATAGAATCAGGTTATTGCATCTTTAAAGATGACCCAGTGAACCAATGGATTGACAAGTTAAAAGAGTCCCAAGGCCTTGTGCTTGGCTCTCCGGTGTACTATGCAGCACCCAACCCCTCCTTGTGTGCCGCCCTTGACAGAATGTTCTATTATAAGTCCGGCGATTTTGCCTTTAAGCCCGGCGCAGCCTTGGTAAGCTGTAGACGTGGCGGATCTACCACCGCCCTTGATGCCTTACAAAAATTCTTCACCATTGCACAAATGCCGCTGGTTTCTTCACAATACTGGCCACAAGTGCACGGAAGCACCCCTGCAGACGTGCAACAAGACCTTGAAGGTATGCAAACCATGCGTATGCTTGGGCGTAATATGGCGTGGCTCTTAAAGTGTATTGATGCAGGTAAAGGTAAGGGGATTGTGCCACCAGCGCAAGAAGAGCGGCACTGGACAAATTTTATTCGCTAAACTGCAATAAAATATTGTCGGGGCTAAAAGGCTGAACACTTCCAAAAAGTGTTTGTTATTCCAATATAAAAATGAAAACTCAAAGCACTTTTCTCGCAGTGCCCCCCCAATTAGTACAGGGCACTGCGAGAAGCATAAACCCGCAAATTTTAATATGCGTAGCATCGACATAAATTTTTCAAATTTGAGCTATGTATTAACAAGCCACAACATCTGTTTTGACTTTTTTTTCAAAATTTTACGATAATAATGTGACAAATTGCCGTTAAATCACTATTATTCCGTATAACTAAAAATTATATTTTAAACTTGTACACGCCATAGAAATAGTTTACGGTCTACCCAAAGTGAAGTGCTTACCCTAACTTCACTGATGTATTTTTTGCCTTAAGTATTGACACGGAGGGTTACTTATATGGCTATTTCTATGAACAAAACTAAAAAAGATAAAGAGTCTTTTGGCTTTTTTATGCGCGACGATACGAAAAAAGTTGCACAACCAACCACTGAAAAAAAAGCACAAGATATAGTCATTAACCCTGCAGATTTTTTTAAAGCCTGTAGCCTCGGTAAACTTGCACTAGTTAAAGATCTCCTAATCAAATCTGAAAATCTTACCTCGCTAGTACCTGCCAGAACAGAATCTGGTCTGTTGCGTGCGTGTAAAAATGGTCATTATGAAGTTGCTAAATTTCTCATTAAAGCCAAGTCTAATTTGAATCTTTGTGACATAGAAAATCACAATGCCATACACTACTCCATCCTAAATGGGCACCATAAAATACTAGGTTTGTTAATAAAATACAATGCAGATGTAGATTCTTTTGATGCTAGCGGCACCTATACGCCACTCATGCTCGCCATTAAAAATCGTGATTATTTTGCCATACACTACCTTTTGGACAAAGTAAATTTAAAGGTAAAAAATGCCAAGCGGGAAGATATTTTTGACTTTGTTATTTCCGAACCGCACATTTCTCAAAATACCAAATACATTTTTTCTGCACACCCCAACACAAGAGAAGAATACGCTAAGCGTATGCAAATATTTAATATATTAGTTTCTCAGTCTAAAGAAATTGCTCGCATGACGACACGAGAAATGATGCGCTTTCTCGTTTCTAACAAG
>CAYJHS010000058.1:0-12310 GCA_964369815.1 uncultured Desulfovibrionaceae bacterium | reverse complement strand
CATCACCCACCATATTTAAGTAGGTATCTTGCAAGCCAGCAAAAGCTTTTTTGCGAGAGTCTTCACCTGCAGCAGAAGAACGTACGGCCACGGGGACAATTTCGTCTTCATTTTCTTTACAAATGGCTTCATAGGCGCTCGTCACAGCGGCAACAACCTCTTTGGGAAGCTCCACCGATAAAATGGCAGCCTGTACTAAGACAGAACGCTGACGTAGCTGATCAATACCTTCAGGAGAAGTGGCAAAACCATCCACAACATTATTAATAAAGGTACGCAAAGGAATACGCACGTCGCTCAAATTTGCGCTGGCTTCACGCGCCATACGTCCAAGACTACGTACAAATTTTTGTAAAAATTCAGGGTCTTGATTAATTTCTGAGTCAAGCCAGTCGATACGTTTATATTCTTTATCCACTACAGAGCGAAGCACCGCTGCAACAACACTGGTTTCGTCCAAGACCTTGTGGAAAGCATCAGAAGAAATAGCACGAAAATGCGGTGCCTGAATGCCGGGAATTTCTGAAATAAGCGCAGTATTATAGTTTTTACCACCCACGAGAAGTTCAGCACTTTCTCCCATGGCAACAATATCAGCTCCAGTAAGAACTAAAGGATTTTGAGTTGGTGCATTTTGTGTTTTGGGTGCATTGGCAGGCTTTGCGGCAGGCTGCTTCTTATTCATTCCGTCCTCCGTAGGGTCAGTAAAATACCGTGTAAAATATTTTCTGTATTTTTATCCATGGTGATATTTTGGATAAAAGCTCTCGTCAAAAAAACAATGCGGAATCCTGTCTTTACATATTGGAAAATACACTCATAAAGACTCGCATTGTGTATCATTTTTTGCAAATTATGTCTAGTAGAATGTCTCCAAACTTATGTTACGTCAAATAAATAATATTAGGTGTTTATATGGTTTTAGGGCTTATTTTGTTACAAAAGCGTAAACAAAGTTTGATAGAGCTTTGCTTAAGGGGGCAGTAACTTTTGCTAATATTTCCATAGCAAGAGCATTTATAGGTATTGCTAATAAAAAAGTGATGCACAAAGCAAGAATATAGCCAATATGAGTGTGTAGCTCCAAAAACATCCATGTTGATATGGAAAACATAATGGGACAATGCACTAAAATAAGCTCAAAGGAACGGCGTCCGCACCATAAAAAAATGGGATGTTCAAAGATCCTCTGGATAGATTTTGAAAAGTGCATAGCTAAAATTAACAAAAATACACCAAAATTTTGCACAAAAAGTTTTAAATTTACATTATGCACTAATAGTTCACCAAAGTTAGCAGCTATAAGCCCTAAAGCAAATATACACAGGCTTAAACGTGGAAATTCTTTACCCATAGTACGTGTACAAATGTCGGCAGCTATAACTCCAAAAACAAAAGCCGAATAAAAGGGAGCAAAAAAGGATAAAGCTAAGGATAAAGCATAAAAATGTAGGCGATATGGTAAGTTGCCAAAGAAAAGTAGTAAGGCATAGGTTAAATAAGAACCAAGAAAAATGATGTTCATACACCAAAATGGTGAAACAAACGCTCCATCTCCCACCACAAACATTTTAACAAAGGCAGAGCTTAAAGCCGTCCAAAGGCTTATTTCTCCGGCAAACATCGCTTTATTCCAAGGAATATTTAATAAGTCACCTAAGTCATTATTAAAATATGCGTTATTAATATAAAGGAAATAAGAAAGAAAAGTGAGAAGCACGGCATAAGGTAAGAATCGAAAATAGCGTATATATATTTGTTTTTTCAACCATATTTGATCTTGGTCTGAAAAAAAGCGTAAAGCAGGAATGAAGGCAATAAGTGTAAAAAAAGCATATAATATAAAATTACCATTAGTTATTAAAGAAAAAGGGAAATATTCCCAATAATGAGCAACTTTTTGGCTTTCTTCTACGCCCGATTGCCAACCAAAGTAGCCAAAATCTCCATAGGCAATGAAATAGTGCAAAATAGTTACACCAATAGCACAAAAACCCTTAAAACCATTAATATAATTTATTTCTTTATGCATAATGTTTTCCTTTAACTGTAAGGATTCTTGTTGTAACCTTAAAAAAAACCTCTCCAAAAAAGAAATTTGAAGAGGTTTTCGTTTTGAACATTAGCTATGACAGATTTACCCTAGATTTTCACCACAATAAGGGCAGAATGTTATGTCATTCATGGGGATGGGGTGAGCGCAAGCTTCGTTGGGGCATACCTTTGGTACTGGCCCAAGTTCCACAATAAGCTCCCCTTCCACTACAGAAACCATTTGTTTATTTTCTTTATAATCAGCGGCTTTAAGTACCCGTGTCACAATACCGTCCATGGTTGCAAGCACAGCCTTTTCTTGTTTCATAATTGATACGTTGAAAAGTTCTTCGCCTTTTTTAACAATATCACCAGGATGCACATACATAACCCATAGGTCACCATTGCTTGGCGATGCCACATGGTGTGGATTATTTGGGTCAGCCTTGGGCACGCCTTTAATTTTTTGATCTGTTGGTTCAGACACTTGCACATCAGTCACCATAATTTCAGAGTCAAGGACATAACGACACACACTCATGCCGGCGGCGTTGGGCTCTGAAAAGCTAATAATCATAAGATGGTGAGGCTTACCTTGGCTGTCTTCAAAGTATAAATCTTGCCCAATCTTCAAACCTTCAAACCATACGTGTAATGGCAAGTTGTTGGGATCACCGTATTTAATTTTAAATTGTACGGTTTTAATGGCATCACCGGGGTGATTTAAGTATAGAGCAAATTCTTCATCGGTGGGCTTGCGGCGCATTATATCAATAAAGGCCTGCTCTTCCTTTGCAAGATTCATATCTTTAAGGTTTTCTAAAGGAGATACGTCCACACGTTCTGCAATAGCAGCTTTCCAAGCATTACCAAAGGCACTTTCATAAACCCAATCTGGAGGGAATCCTAAGGGAAGTTTGCCAAATTTACCAAGAAGTAAGTTACGGAAGGCATCATTGCAGTCTTGATAAATGGTTAAACGTGCCTCGTGCATTTCTGGGGAAAGATCACTATCTTCATGGGTAGTGATTTCTTCAATTACCTGTAATAAGTAACGAACTTCTTCGTCTCCACCTCTTTTCCAAGCACCGGTAACAGCAAGAAAAGCTGTATTCCACGTAATTTGCGATCCCGGAGTCACGTCATGATAACGCACAATTTTGCGGGTGCCTGCAAGGAATTTTAGCATATAAGGCAGAAGATGGATATAGCCTTGCTTTACAGCGCCTTCTTGAGAAGAAGACGTTGCACCGCCCGGCATGGCATGTTCTACGACATCATAGTCAATGCCTTGGAAGTATGGGGAGAAATAGCGGTCATAGTATGGCATAATTTGCTTGCATACAAAGTTGGCGACACGGATAGCTTCTTTATTCAAATTAGTGCTAAGCCCCATTTCGTCTTCAAGGTATGCGGCCATGGAGAGCACATCACCCTGCCCATAAGAACGCACAGAAGATCCCAGTCCCACGTCTAAAATATGCGTACCGGCTTTTGCCGCTGCTGCACATGCCGGCACAAAAAGACCGTCGGTGTAGTGTCTGTGGTAGTGTAAAATAAGTTCTGGCCAGCGTTTACGTAAGGCTGTAACAAGCTCTGTCATAAAGCGTGGCGGGCACACCCCAGCCATATCCTTTAGCCCAAGGATAATGTTCCTTGCGGCTTCTTCAATGCTAGCCCCCATAACAGACGCCACCATACGCAAAATACTTTCGGTCACACCCATATAATGAGATACATCAAAACCCTTTGCCCAAGACAAAGACAAGCATGGTTGGAAAACAACTTCCTTACGAGACATGACAACTTCAGCCAAAGGCTGCATATTTTCCACATGATTGAGGAAGTCAAAGCAACGGATTATTTGATAATGATCACAAATCATCTCACCTGTGAGACGCATAAGATTTCGGGGCTGTGGGGAATAGCCAAGTACGTTGGTGGAGCGCACTAAGACTTGCTTCATAGTCTTTGGTGCAAAGGAGTTCCATTCCTTAGCTTCTGTGAAAGGATAGGTCATATTAGCCAACATGGCTACGTGAAAGTGTGCCCCGCCGCCATTTTCAATGGAGAAGTAGCCAGCATTATCCAAGTAAGGCCCAATGAGTTTGTCTTCAGCTAAGCGGAAACGGTTACCACTGTTGGATTGAGTAATATCCCGAGGGGTTGTATCGGTAAAGTGCACATGTTTACTGTCACGCATATAATCGAGTAACAATTTTCTGTCGCCTTGTGGGTAAGCAGAAGGTGTACGACGGTCTGCGGCTAAAATAGAAGGCAATACCGGCTCAAATTCAGGCATGCGCGGTGTATCAATACTGCGATACTCCCCTAACTTCACATGTGGGTTAAAGCCCTTAGCAGAAATTTCTGCCACAAGGTTTGCAAGGCGCTCCCCTTCTGGTGCCATGTCTGTATAGCACATAAGTTCAGGGGTTTGCGCAATGAAATTGGTATCAAAGTTAGCCTGACGGAATAATGGATGCTTTAAGATTTGCTTAAAGAAAGGAATGGTGGTTTTAATACCACCTATAATGTATTCACCAAGGGCACGTTCCATAATGGCAACGGTTTTATCCCAGTCACGCGCATAGGTAATGAGTAAAGCACCTGCAGAGTCATAGTTGGGCGGAAATTCATAGCCGGCAGATATGTTAGAGTCTAAGCGCACACCAGGGCCGCCGGGAGAAACATAACGGCTCACAAGGCCGGAATTAGGATTAAACTGGCTTTGTGGGTCTTCGCAATTGATACGCACTTGCATGGCAAATTGCATGGCCGGTGTATTTTCTTCGCTTAAGCGCAACTTCGAGCCAAAGGCAATGGCAATTTGTTCTTCTACAAGGTCAATGCCATAGCGACACTCAGTAATACCATGCTCAACCTGCAAGCGGGTGTTTACTTCAATAAGATAGGCGGTGCCATCAGGCTCTACCAAAAATTCCACCGTTGCAAGAGAATGGAAGCCAACCTCACGGATAAGGTGCGCTGCATAGCCTTTAAGTTTGGCACGCAGTTCTGGCGTTAAACCTTCCCATGGAGACGGGGTAATTTCAATCAATTTTTGATGGTTACGCTGTACGGTGCAGTCACGCTCATCAAAAGCAAAAACATTGCCGTAATTGTCTGCAATAACTTGAATTTCAATGTGTCGCACATTGGTGAGGTATTTTTCCACAAAAAGACGTGGATTGCCAAAGGATGCCTGTGCCATGGCGGAAGCCTTAAAGAAGGCGTCTTCAAGTTCTGCTTCATTAAAAATAGCAAAAATACCACGGCCACCACCGCCACCTTCGGCTTTGAGCATGATGGGTAATCCCATTTCTTTAATAAGGGCACGCGCTGTAGGAATGTCCACCGCTCCTTCGGAGCCAGGAACCACGGGGACACCAAGCTTTATGGCAATTTCACGAGCTTGTACTTTGTTGCCAAGGCTATTCATAGCATCGGCGGTGGCACCAATAAAGGTTATACCAGCTTCTGCACATTTTTTAGGGAAAAGGGAGTCTTCAGAAGCAAAGCCCCAACCGGGATGGATACCTACAATACCACGCTGCTTAGCAAGAGAGATAATTCTATCAATATCTAAGTAGCTTCTAGGATCACTACCCAATAAAAGCAATTCTTGAGCGGTTGATGCTGCAGGGGCAGTTTTATCCACATCGGTGGCGGTCATAACGGCTGTGGCCTCAAAGCGTTCTTGTATGGAACGACAGATACGCCGAGCAGGGATACCGCGGTTAGCAACTAAAATGGCTTTACCGCGCAAAAATTCTTGAACTTCTTCAAAACTTCTCATTTCCTGAGTTTTCATACTATGTAATCCTTATCATGCACAAAGAGTTGCGTAGAATTCTTGCTACTTATCACTCAAGCGAAGACTTCCACTGATAAAATGTTGTTGTTGACCATGCACCTGCAAGACTAGTTCTCCAGAATTACTCAAACCCTGTAAAACACCATGCACCGTTTTATGTCCATCATCTAATTGCACATATTGTCCTTTCCACAGCAGAACACGTTCAGCCATGTCTCGCCACGCAGTGGCTAAGGGCAATTTTTTCTTATAGCAAAAATAAAGCTGATTTACAAGATATAGCCATAGTTGTTCCGCAAGGCTTTTCTTGAAAGTAAATTCACTATTATTTATGGGTATTAGCATATCATTTAACCCCTGTGTAGGGGGTAAAAGCCCAGCACAGAGGGCATAATTTTCTCGTAAAAAATTGTCGGTTGGGGCATGTGATACGTTTATACCAATACCAGCCATGAGTACCCCTTGCCTTTCTTCTAGTAAAATACCCCCTACCTTACACGCTCCTTGCGCATGTGGAAATAACAAAACCAAGTCATTTGGCCATTTTAAATGAAGATGACAGTCTAAGCCTTGTAAGGCATGAATAATGTAAGCAGATAAAGCCGGCGCGGCTGCAGTGCTTAAAAATGGGTCTTGCATGGGTAAACGTAAGGCAGCATAGACATTGCCGGTAGGCGAGAACCACTGTCTGCGAGTTTGCCCTCGTCCACTACTCTGACTTTCTGCCAGTACAGACCCCCATATGGGCAAGGCCTCTTGTGCCAACAACTCCCAAGCTGTGTCGAGCACAGATGTTACCTCTGAGCACACAAATACAGGCGCAGGCAATCCCTCCCATTGCCAGAGAGTATTTTTAAAGCTTTTTTTTTCTATATAAATATGCAATGCTTTATCCATGCAATATTATATGGTTGGCTGCGCAGTACGTGATATTCTTATGGGAAGACTCACCCACGATGCTGACATGGCCTTTAGTGGTAGCGTTGCAGATTTTCTTAAAGCGCACCCCAAGGCACAGTTGGTGGGCAAAAGTGTGCACGTCATTATCTTGCATGGGCAAGAGTATATGCCGCTCTACAATAATAATATTATTGATGATTTACGACATAGAGACCTTACCATTAATGCCTTTGCTTTAGACGAAAATGGCACTATATATGCGCACCCACAAAGCTTTCATGATTTGCGGCACGGTATCTTGCGCCCTACTTCGCCGCAAGCATTTTGGGAAGATCCCACACGTATCTATCGTTTGGCCCGCTTTGCTGCAACCTTTCCCACTTTTAATGTACATAATACGGCTTTTTTACAGGCTTGTGCTGTTGTTAAAGACGGTAAACATGCTAAACTACCAGCTGAACGAGTAGGCAGAGAGTTTTTAAAAGTGCTTAGTACACAAAAGCCCTCTCGTTTTATGGATATTTTACAAAAAATGCAAGCCCTTTGTCTACAACGCACATACTGGTTTGAAGAGCTGGCAAAGTTATGTTCTCACAAGGTTTTGCACTTGGGACAATGGATGGATGGCTTTAGGTGGCAAGATAGTAGTATTCCTAAAAAAGAATCCAAAAAAAACACTTCCTTAGTACGCTTTATGTTCATTGCTTATGCTTTAAACACTAAGACGCACAAAGGCTTTGAAGAGCACCCTATCAATCATTTTGCTAAAAGGCTTGCCATACCTACGCACTATATCAAGGCAGCATATCATTTTGCTAACACCTTTGAACAAGCAAAACACTTTTCTCAACTATCACTTGAAGGACAAGCAGAACTTCTTATAAACACATATAAACTTGGAATAATAGGAAGTTATTGGCAAGGAGTTGACTTTTTGCACAAGGAAAACGTAAGCGAACACGCTTTTGCTGCTTTATCCGTATTGCAAAAAGTGCATTTACCGCAGCAATGGCAAAATAAAGGTAAACTCTCTGGTGAAAAGTTATTACAATTACAATGTGATGCTTTACAAAAATATTGGGATAACTACAACGAGGGGGATACTATTTAATGGGGTTATTCGGTTCAAGTTGTTCTTGTAGAAGTTTTACAATGGGGCTTTTAGAAATTTTCCAATTTTCTCTGGCATAATCCAAAACTGTATTACCGGCTTTATCCTTTAAGGTTATGTCAGCACCAAAGTTAATAAGTTTTTCTAAAATAAGAGCATCATTACTGAACGTTGCTGCAAGCATAAGTTCTGTTTTTCCATCGGTATTTTGAGCATTGATGTCTGCTCCAGCTAACAAAAGTTCCTCAAGTATTAACGGGTTATTATTGCTTTTTGCGGCAAACATAAGAGGTGTATAGCCACAATGATCTTTTTCTTGTACATCACAACCGGCCCAAATAAGTGCTTGCACCATCGCAAGCACGGGATTTTTTTCACTGGCAAGCATTAAAGGGCTTTTTCCTTCACTATTGCGGAGGGTTAAATCTGCTCCTGCGGTAAGCAGTACTTGTAATACCGCAGGATTAACATTGGAAGCTACTGCCTGCAAAAATGGTGTAAGTCCTTGATTATTTAAAGTATTAATGTAAGGTTCATAGGTCAATATTTTTTTTATGACAGCAGGATGAGGATTGGATGCGCTAGCTAGCATAAGCATGGAACTGCCAGCCATGTTTTTTGCACTGACATTTGCTCCAGCAGTAATGAGGGCATCTATAATATCTGGTTGTGATGTTCGAGCACTGGCGTGGTGCAAGGCTGTATTTCCCTGACTATCCATGGCGTGCACGTCGCCCCCCATGGCTATGAGGGCCTTAAGGCGAGGCACATCTTGAGCTTTGGTGAACATAGAAGCAAGATACATAAGCGGAGTTTCACCGCCATAACCGCGGGCATGAATACTTACCCCTAATTCAAGCAACTTTTCTACCACAGCAGGGGAATTTTCAGCAAAAACAGCTTGAGCAAAGGCTTTTTCCCCTTCTTGCTGCACATTTGCTCCAAGTTGAACTAAGGTCGCAATAACTTGTGGATTTTTATTCCATGCCGCTGCCAGCATAAAGGCTGTATTTCCTTCTTCATCTTTTACTTTAACATCTGCTTTTAATTTTGTTAAAGTAATTAATATTTCAGGATTTTTCGTGTTCATACACGCATAAAGAAAAGGGGTGGCACCGGCGGTGTCTTTCGCATTGACTTTCGCACCAAGCTTTACCAACATTTCAAGAATAGCTGGCGTGGCGGTATAGTAGCTGGCTAAATGTAAAGGAGATTGGAAGGGGCCATTTTTTGCCACACCATTCACTTTGGCACCGGCCTTTACTAAAGCTTGAATAACGGCTGGGTTAGCAGTATTGGCACTGGCAATAGCAAGTACACTTTGCATTTTTTTATTATATGCCAGAACTTTAGCGCCTTTTTTAATTTCATTACGCACATCTTCTGGCTTTGCTCTTTGCCAAAAAACATCAAACAAAAAAACATTGGGTTTAACAATTTTTTTTACCCGAGTTCGAGTGCGTGTGGCGCCTTCAGCTGGAATACATTCAAGAATAAAAACACATAATAGAGAACAAATACAAAGGAAAATCCCTTGTGGAAACGTTTTGAACATTATAAAAACTCTTTATAAATTTAAAAAATCAGCTTGCTTGCGCAACAGTTTCGCAAATTGTTCTGTCCAAAACTGCCAGTTGTGCTCCCCTTCAGCTTCTTCATATTCAAACTTAAATTTCTTTTTTTCCATAAGTTTTTTTACACTTTGGTTATCTTTAAGCACTGCCGAATCTTGTAAACCTGTGGTGATAAGAATTTGCTTGGGAATATTTCTGGCATTTTTTCTTTCAAGCACATAAGCAACGGAATTTTTATTCCAACTGGCCTTGTTTTGTGCATATTTTCCAAGAACTTTATCTATATTCCATTGCTCAGGATGTAGACGAATGTCCAGCACACCACTGGCAGAGGCCGCCGAAACAAAGGTTTTAGGGTGCTTTAAGCTGAGCAAAAGTGCGCCATGGCCACCCATGGAAAGTCCGGCAATGGCACGCTTACCATTGGTGGGCAAAAGTGCATCCACATGGGGCACAAGCTCTTTGACCACAAAATTTTCTATCTGACTACTTTTTTGTAACGTACTGTTTACATACCAAGAATATTCTTGTGTTGTGGGTGCCACAATGATAACGCCCTTTTCGTCAGCAATTTTTTGTAATTCCTTACCCATATGCAGATTCCAGTCTTGTCCATTACTGGCAGCTCCGTGCAAAAGGTACAATACTGGGAAATCTTTTTGCGTTTTTTGTGTTTTTTTATCTTTTGTTTGCGGTGCATCCGTTCTTTGCAAACTTTCTGCTATAAGTTTTTCTACCGCAAGAGGATTTTGAGTATTTTTTTGTATAGCCAAAATATTTGCTGGCGCATGAGAGCTTGGCATAGCAGTGGCTTGAGCTGTACCAACAAAAGGAGTCCACTCGCTACTATCCGGGCTGCTGGTCATATTAGCCACGGTAGGCGAATCATTTTGTGGCTGTGGATTTGGCAAAAAAGCGACATATTGCACAGGCTTTTTTTGAATTTGCGAAGTAAAGGTAATAATGTTGGCTTTACCGGCCACGGGAATGAGAGGATTTCCGCCTACATCGTCAAGGCGTGACGCCCCTATCCTTTCGTTTAAGGTGGGAATCATATAATTTGTTATAACACGCCCCCCAGCAAAGGTGAGGTGAATATTATCCTTGGCGCGGATGCGTACGGTTTTATTATTTTTTCCTGTAATGAAGCTGATAAATTTCCCTTTATCGGTGAGCAGCATCTGCGTATCTACAAAGGCAGCTGCCGGATAAAAGGAATTTACTTCTTTAAAGACTTTATTGATGGCTTTAATGTTACGAGCATACGGCTCTTTAAGCATGATAGGAAGACCAATCCACACCACTTTGCGATTTTCAGATGTTGCCAACTCCAAAAAGTTAATGGTGCGCATGGAGTACACCTCTGACCATGCATCAGTATTAACTCGATACCACTTTTTTTGCACTTGCAAATCTTGTGGATCATTAGCACCAATAAAAACAATTACAACATGCGGATTATGTTGCTTAAGAAGCTTTTTTAGATTTTCTGGCCAGTGAAAAAATCGTTGATTGGCAAGACCGGTGGATACCTTAACTCTATGTACAATTTCTAAATCTTTTCGATGCTTAAGAGCATTTTGGATAAGTGGTACAAGCCCTTGCATCATGGAATCTCCCACGAGCAAAATCTTCTTTTTCATACCAAAATCTGGGAGTAATGTGGTATATTCATCCAAGGCTAATTTTGTAGGCGCTGGAATAATATTTTGGGGTTCATAAAAAGCGTAGTGAATTTCTTCCGGTATAACTTTTTCTGTTTTTTCTTCTACTGCCTGTTGTGTGGATGGTTCTTTTTTGTCTGTAGATTTAGATGGTTGCTGCACTTTTTTTTGCGGTTTTTCTTCCTTTTTATCTGTGGAAGCTATTTCTTTTTCTTGAGGCTTTGTGTCAGGTTTAATACCGAGCACGTCCTTATAATAAGCAATTACGGCTTGCCATTGCTCATCTAAAGGTTTGTCTGCATCAATAATCTGAGCTTCACTCAGTTCACCAATATAATCCCCCAAAGCCTTCATAGCGTCATTAATACCGGTAATATCCCCAGCATTTTTAATGGCGTCACTTACATAAGAAAGAGCAGGATATTCGCTACTTTCGTCTTCAAAATATAAAGAAAAACGATGAGATTCCATAATCACCATACACAGAACAATGCTTAAATAATAATAAAAAGCTTTTTTACTGTAAAATGATGCGGAGTTAAGGCGTCTTTTATCTTCAGGCTTGGAGGGAGCTTTCGGCTTTACCTCTAAAACGGGAGAAGGCGCAGGAACAGGTTGTTCTTGCTCAGTGTGCTCTTTTTGTGTTGTAGCAATAATGGAATGATTTTTAAGAGCAAGTTCCTTATGGCGTAAAACTTTATCTGCAGCTGCTTTTTTACGTTGTGATCTTTTTTTAGAGTTTTTATAAATAGCCTTACTAATTGTTTTAGTAAGGTTTTTTTTGTTTTTAGTGTTATTACGTGAAGTTTTCTTCATAAAGCTACCTAAAATTGAAAATAAATAAAGGGTAATACGCCGTCAGGTCCAAGTTTTAAGATGAGTGCACTCAAAAGCACAAATGTCGCTACCTGTATGGGAACCCATTGTTTGTGTATTACATTGACAAATGTTCTAAAAAGACGAGATCCAACCATTTGTGTAAGCATTGTGCAAACAATGGCGACAAGGACAAGCACTTCAAAGCCGCCACCTTGAGTATCCCAAAGCATAATACGTTCAATCATTTGCAGGGCAAGTTCTGTGCT
The DNA here is from genome assembly GCA_964369815.1 of uncultured Desulfovibrionaceae bacterium. Classification (GTDB taxonomy): domain Bacteria; phylum Desulfobacterota; class Desulfovibrionia; order Desulfovibrionales; family Desulfovibrionaceae; genus CAYJAD01. The sequence continues at coordinate 125 of CAYJHS010000058.1, read as the reverse complement.
ATCTGCTCTGAAAAATATCCATAGCACACATACAAAGTGAAATGTTACAAACCAGCAAATTAAAGTATAAGGGATAGAAAATATTTTTGCTTTCCAAAAATTCCCCTGCACTTGTGTAGCATTTT
>CAYJHS010000057.1:5475-12814 GCA_964369815.1 uncultured Desulfovibrionaceae bacterium | reverse complement strand
CCAAGTGCGTATGCGATTTATTCAGGTTAACCCCACAAGTGGGCTACTCAACCCCAAGCAAGAACACAAGCACCCCGCTGTGCTCAATGTAGATGAAGCCTTCTCTTTATTTACAACGCAAGAGCAAGAGCCGCGTACAGAAAATGCTAGCATATTGCATGTTAGAGATATGGCGCTGGCGGAATTACTCTACGGCTCTGGCTTGCGTATTTCTGAAGCTCTTTCTTTAGATATTTTACAATTAGACATTGACCGTAGTTTTTTACGCATTTTAGGTAAGGGGAATAAAGAACGTTTGGTTCCACTTACGGATACTTCCAAGGATGCTCTGCGGGCTTGGCTTAGTGTGCGCAATAGTGTGGCAAAGATAGAGGAAAGAGCGCTGTTTGTAGGAGCGAGAGGTTCTCGTCTCGATCGACGGCAAGCGCATCGTATTATAAAAGATTTATGTCTTAAAGCCGGTTTGCAAACGCCGCTTTCTGCGCATGGCTTACGCCACTCTTTTGCTACTCATCTTTTGGAAGCAGGAGCAGACTTGCGCACGGTGCAAGAGCTTTTGGGGCATAGTCGATTAAGTACAACGCAGCGTTATACCAATGTAACTTTAGAACATTTGGTAAAGATATACGACACTGCACACCCATCAGGAAAGAAATAAGCTCTTCACTGGTATGGCATGAACATACTAGCAAAAAGCCTAACCTTGCAAATGGCAATGTCATCATAAGGTAATAAATAGTCGGCAGTATTTTTTGCTGAGTTCTGGCAGTAGTTATATAAAAAAAACTGGTATCGATTACATCAATGCCAGTATTTTTTTATATGTCAGCAAAAAGCACAATCAAACATTTGTGTTAGATGCTATATTTTTGTAGTGAGCTGTAAGAGTAGCTTATTTTACCTTCCCAACAGATTGTAAAATTCGTACAGTGTACTTGCTTGGTAAATAAGGGGCGAGCATTTCTTGTACTTTATCGGCACCGCCAATATGCACCACATTACCAAGGCCTACAGAAGCGCAGTAAAGCCCAACATTTTGATAGGAAGAGCCGGCGTGTAGACTGCCATACAGGGTGGTTTTAGCATCGCCGCTTTCATCGGCCATGATAAGTAAAACAGAGCCTTTCATAATGCCCCCAAGGTCAGCGGGGGTTATTTTATGAAGGGCATGTTGTGCAGCATCATAAATCCAAATATGTCCTTTCATTCCCACATATAAATTCATTTTTTGTTGATTTCTTGCGGTGGGAATGGTGCGTTTGCCATCGTCTCTGCTCACGCCATAGGCTGCCCAAAGCATGTTAGAAAGCTCTTGATTACTTAAAGCAGCATCGCTTAAACTACGGCTGGATTTTCTTTGGGCAATAGCCTGCATAAGAGGCATGCCGCCTTTTTTATCTGGGGCAGGCAGGGTTAAGGTACGCTCATCTTCTGTGGCATAGCTTTGGCTTGTAAAAATGCCTGCAAAAGCTAGGAAAAACATGACGAGTGTGGTGTAAAACATTTTTTTCTTGATCATAACAACTCCTTTGGTGTGTCTGTATTTTTTTAAAAAAGCTTTTTTGTTAATATAACATATTATTTTTTAACGGCTGTCTTGGGAAGGTGTACCCTGTTTACAATTGGTATACTCCAATCCTTACCAAGTGCTGTGCGCGAGATTTGTAAAGCCGGAGGGCATTGCCGTCTCTTGAATTCTGCCTGACAAATGCCTTTAAATACACGCTCTGCAACAGTATTTTCCTGTAAGGCATCATTGTTTGCTGTTAAAAGCTGTCCGAGGGCTTCATCAAGTTCTGCATAGGGGGGTAAGCTGTCGCTATCTTTTTGGTTGGGGCGCAACTCAGCCGTGGGCGGACGATCAATAATTCCCTGTGGTACAGGCTTTTGTGGGAAGGCCTTGTTATACCAATTTGCAATATCATAGAGGAGTGTTTTAGATACATCTCCAATAACGCCAAGGGCGCCAATGGCGTCACCATAGAGTGTGCAGTACCCCATGGCGGCTTCAGATTTATTCCCTGTGTTGAGCACCATGGCTTGTGTTCTGTTGGCAATCCCCATAAGGAGGGTACTGCGTATTCTGGCCTGAATATTTTCAATGCTCATATCATGCTTGGGGGGTTTGCATTTTTCAAAGCAGGGGCCAAGGGCACTTTCAAAACTTTGCATGAGAGGCTCTATGCTGATGGTATCAAGGTTAAATCCTAAATTCTTGGAAAGTTCATGCGCATATTTTACGGATTCTTCCGAAGTGTATGGTGAAGGCAAGCAAACACCACGCACATTTTTTGCACCTAAGGCCTGTACTGCTATGGCAGCCACCATGGCTGAATCCAGTCCGCCGGAAATACCGATAATGACTTTTTCTGAGCCGCACTTTTGCACATAATCTCTAGTGCCAAGCACAAGCGCCTTCCAGTATTCTTCTTCAGCACTGGGGCAGGACATAATATAGGTTTCGTTGGCAACGGCTGTGTCAAGGGTGACAATGTCTTCTTCAAAGGCATAGCCACGGGCTAGTAGGCTTCCCGTAGGGCCAAAGGCTAAGCTTTGCCCAGCATAAACAGTTCCGTCATTGCCCCCCACCATATTGGTAGAAAACATGTGAATATGATGGCGTGCAGCCACATGTGAGAGGGTCGTTTCGCGCTGTTTTTGACCGTCCATGCAGTAAGGAGTAGAGGTCATATGTACAATGGCATCCACTCCTGCAGAAACCAGTTCCATGAGCGGATTTTGCGTATTGGAATTTTGCATTTTCCAAAAAGCATGCTCTTGGTCGTCACACAACACAACACCAAGACGCCAGCCGGCTATGGTCATGAGTCCGCATGAGGTGCTGCTTTGAAAATAAGGGGAAGTATTTTGTAAGATTTTATTGGAGATAATAGAAATCGTACCATTTTTTAAGAGTACAGCGGCATTGGTGAGGGTGTTACCATAGCCTGTAGGCATGGGCGCACCCACAAGAACAGCAGGGCCACCTTTGAGTTTTTGTGCCATGGAATGTAAAACTTCGTTACATCCTTCGATAAAATCTGGTGAAAAAAGAAGGTTTTGTGGATTTACCCCACAAAGAGCGAGCTCTGGCGTAACACAAAGCCCCGCTCTGGAAGCGGCGGCATTATTTACAGCACGTAAAATTTTCTCTGCATTACCAACAATATCACCGGTAATAGTATTACACTGAATAAGCGCTATTTTCATTTTATTTCCTATGATGCTAGATGTATGGATGTAATGGGGCGCCTTGTATTCCAAGAGCCTGCACACGCTGTAAGACCTCTTTATCTACCTCTAATGGTGGGGCTTGATAGCCTTTTAAACGGGCATCAATAATAAGTGGTGCTTGGCATGACCAATGTTTATTTATAAACTGTGCATGTGTACCATAAATATCAATGGCTGGGTCAGAACGTGTAAAAACTACCCATAAGAAATTATCCCAACTTTGGCAAGTAAAGTTACTGTCATCCACCACAACCACAAGAGGAAATTTTTCTTTTTGGGGGAGGCTTTGTAAGGCTGTTGCCAGCTCTTCCATGTAAGGATCTGTGTTTCCACGGTGTTCTTGTGTTCTTGTGTCCTTAGTGCCAGACACGATAAGAATGCCCGGAGAAAAAAGTTTTATATTATTAAATCCCTGTGGTAAAGGAATGTTGCTTGGCAATTCTCTGCCAAGGGTGCGACAGGGCTTGCCTGCCACAGCCCAAATGAGCTTTGAACCGGCATTAAGGCCTGTTCCTGTATAATCAAGAGTGTCTGTAGTGGTATTGGTAATAAAGTGTAGATCACGATCAAGATGCGTTCTTTCCAGTACATGAGTAAAGTAGGCTGGAATGTCGTGGGTGGTCAGGGACGGATTATCTTCTTTTGCCGTGATGAAACAATACTTTGCAAGAGCTGTTTGTGTGGTACCAAGCACGTTGCAAGCGCACGTTAAGAGCTCTTGTGGGCGGCGTTCTTCCGCAAAGGGTGTGTAGCGTTCACTGCCAATGGTCAGCAAGAGAGGATGCACACCGGCAGCGTCTACGGCGTGTACTTCATGCACACCGGAAAACACTTGTGGTACAAGGGGGCCGGTGAGTTCGTGGATAAAATCACCAAAGAGTGTATCCTCTTGTGGAGGGCGTCCTACAGAGGTAAAGGGCCAAATGGCATCTTGACGGTGAAAGACCGATTGCACTTTCAAAACGGGGAAGGGGTGTGCAAGGCTATAATACCCTAAATGGTCTCCAAAGGGGCCTTCTGGCTTACACTGTGGCATAATATATCCGCTGATACAAAAATCTGCCTGTGCCCAAAGCGGCAAGCTATTGTTGTCATTGACGTGTTCTCCGGCAATCATGGCAATGCGTTTGCCACCCAAGGCGCCTGCAAAAAGAATTTCTGAAAGATTTTCCGGTAAGGGCATAACCGCCGCAAGGGTCATGGCCGGCGGCCCACCAATAAATATGCGCACAGGCAGAGGCGTGCCCTTATCCAAAGCCGCCATGTGATGGGCACCAATGCCTCGATGAATTTGATAATGCAAGCCTACTTCTTTGTCTTGTATATAATCATTACCAGAAAGCTGCACCCTATACATGCCTAAGTTTGATTGCATAATACCTGTTTTTTTAGGGTTTTCTGAGTATACTAGAGGGAGGGTAATAAAGGCACCGCCATCCATAGGCCATGATTTTAACTGCGGCAAATCAGAAACCTTTCCTTGACATTGCAAGACAGGGCCATTTTTGACTTTTTTGGCTAAGGTATGCCAAAGGGGCGCAATAAGGGGGAGGGCTTTCCAAGGTTTTTTGAGGGCGATGCTTGGGTCAGCCTTTACTTCAAATAAAAATTTTAATGTTGGTAATGTTTTACGAAAAATAAAGTGTATTCTTTCTTTGGTGCCAAAAAGGTTGGCAAGCATGGGAAAGGCACAACCTTGAACATTGGTGAAAAGCATGGCTGGAGCTTTTTTCCTAAAGGCAAGGCGTTGAATGAGGGCTATCTCTTGATCGGCACTTACAGGGGTATTAATGCGGATGAGATCCCCATGCTTTTCTAAGTCGTTGACGCATTCACGTAAAGAAGTATACATAATAGTATTTCCTATAGTTTATTGATGGGAGCTAAGTACCTTTTATGGGCAAGGAAAAGTTTGTAGTCTTCCAAAACTTCACCGTGATCAAAGGCTAGAGTGGGACAGGCATCTAAAGAGTAAAAGGCGGCGTGTTTTGCGTCATCTCCGGCACATAATTCTTGAGGATTTAAAGCTTTTCCCACAAAGACAATGCTGATGGTGTGCGACCTTGGGTCACGATCTGGACGAGAATAGACCCCGAGAAGGCCTTCAAGTTCTACTTTAAGGTTGGTTTCTTCAAGCATTTCACGTACGGCGGCATGCTCCACGCTTTCTCCCTCATCCACAAAACCCCCTGGAATTGCAAAGCCATAGGGTGGATTTTGCCTTTCAATGAGCACCACGCCCTTTGTTATATCGCTTGGATCATAAATGATAACGTCCGTGGTAGGTGCCGGATTTTTATAGGTAGTAATTTCTGTGCCGCATTGCGGGCAAGGTATATATTTTTTCATGGTCAAAGTGTACTCGTTGTGTACTTGCTTGGCAAGTAATGTATGTGTTGCATTTTACACACCTTGCCTTGAGAGCATTATTGCGCTATAAAACATGGACTTTTTTAGGAAGAAATGCCGTGAATACATCACAGACACCACATGGTACACATAATGGGCGCCTTGCCCCAAGCCCCACAGGGCTTATGCACCTTGGCAATATGTGGTCATTTCTCTGGGCGTGGCTTTGGGCAAAAAGCGCTGGCGGTACTATTTTCTTACGTATGGAAGACATTGACCCTGACCGTTCACGTAAAGAATTTGCCACTGCCATTGAGCATGATTTGCAATGGCTTGGACTTGTGTGGGACGGTGATATTGTCTATCAAAGTCAACGCCTAAAAAGCTATGCACAAGCCTTGAACATCTTGGAAGCACAAGGGCGCGTATACCCTTGTTATTGTACCCGTAAAGAATTACGTGCCCTTGCCGGTGCGCCGCATGTTGAAGATATGGGAGCGCCATATTCCGGTCGCTGTGCTCATTTAAGCTCGGAAGAGCGTGCACTTAAGGAAGCCGCCGGACGAAAGCCAAGTTTACGTGTTTCTACCTCTGATGCTGCGGGCATAAGTAAGGTTATATCCTTCAAAGATGTAGTTTATGGCGTGCAAGAACGAAACCTGACAGATGTTGGTGGAGACTTTGCCTTACGCCGCTCTGATGGGGTTGTGGCCTATCAATTAGCCGTGGTATTAGATGACGCTGCAGCAAATATAAGCCACATTGTGCGTGGTAATGATATTCTTGCTTCCACTCCAAGGCAAATTTTTTTGCAAGAGATTCTAGGTCTGGATAAAGTTCAATATGCGCATCTTCCTTTGCTTTTGAATGATGCAGGGGAGCGTCTTGCTAAAAGACACAATGCTCTGAGTATACAGGCTTTGCGTGATGCAGGTGTTGGTGCAGAGCGTATTTTAGGATTATTCGCATATCTTGCTGGTTACAAACAAGATTTACAGCCATGTTCCTTACAGAAGTTAAAAGAACATTTCTCTTTTGCAAGATGTACAGGCATTTTACAAGCTCAAGATATTGTTGTTAAAAATAGTCATTTTGATTTTTTATATGGCAAGACATAAGCTAAGACTTGTCAGTAAGGATTTTTTTGCGTACAAACAGGCCGTTGTTTCATTAATTTTTATATAGAGGAAATTATTATGACAGATATGGCACATATTTTAAGTCAAGAAATGCTCGATGGTCTTTTGCCTCCCACACGCAGCAATGAGTTTTTTGAGGCTTTGTATGGTGAAGCCGAAGAAGGTGCTTATGATATTAAACTTGTTTTACGCAAAATGGATGAAAACAGTGTCGTTTTAGCTTTTGAATTACATCAACGTCCAGAAAAATGCCTGGTTTGTAGCCTTACCTATGGACTTCCACAGGTGTTTAAGCGTCATCCGCTCATCAATACTGCCAATATAGTGAAAGAAGTTGCCACGGCGCTAAGTTGGGATGCTAATGCTTGCACCTGGGATCTTGGCTCCACCCAAGAAAAGAGTGCTCAACTGCATTATATTGATTTAACTATTAAAAAATAATTTTTATATGTGGCTAGTGTCTTAACTCAGCAAAAAAATATCCGTTGATTACTCGCTAGCTATGAGGAAATTGCAAAATTGCTGGTGTCAATTTCATCGACACCAATTGCATTTTATAATGTCCTCATAGCTAGCTTGCTTTGTTTATAATGAATGGTCTTTGCGGTATGCAAAGC
>CAYJHS010000057.1:0-5375 GCA_964369815.1 uncultured Desulfovibrionaceae bacterium | reverse complement strand
TTTTTTTGATGCTAAGCTAAGACAATAGTAACATTTTTATACCATAACGACATATAAAACTTGTTGTGATATTTTTTTACGGCAAGTTTTATTCTTTTATTATATCAGCATATTGTCCCTGTGTTGCCGTGATGAGATCGTCAGGGCTTATAAAAATTTGTAAGCCACGCTGTCCGGCATTAACGTAGATTTTTTCTTGAAGAATAGCATGGGTATCAATGAATACAGGATAGGCTTTCTTGGCAGCTAAAGGAGAGCAACCCCCACGCACATAGCCCGTAAGGGGTAAGACTTCTTTTAAGTTTACCATAGCAACACTTTTATTTCCGGTAACCTTTGCTGCCTTTTTTAGATCTAAGGTAGCACTGGCCATGATGCAGGCCATGAACACGCCGTGTTTATCGCCACAAGCTACCAAGGTTTTATAGACGTCTTCATTTGTTATTCCAAGGTCTTGTGCGACTTTTGTTGCGGAAAGATTGTTTTCGTCGATGGCAACAGCGCGTAGGGAATACGGTAAACCCAAGCCATCTAGTAAACGTGCGGCATTAGTTTTTTTTATGGGGTTTGCGTCTTTCATCTTTGTTAATCCAAGTAATCGGTGACATTTTACAGTATTTTTTTAGTATAACAGCAAAGATTGTACTTGCCAATACCAGTATGTAACCGTATAAGAAACTTATTCATGAGTATGTTTTTACAAAGGAATTTTTATGCCTATTTTTGATTTTACCTGCACAGACTGCCAAAAAGACTTTGAAGAAATTGCCCTTAAGGATGAAGTGCCCCCTTGCCCACTGTGTGGCGGAAATAATGTAAAAAAAATTGTTTCTGCTCCAAGTCCCTTAAAATCTGGCGCTTTTCCTTTTAAGGTTGGCCCTGTTTCTCCTTTGGCCAAATTGCCTCCAAGGCCATCTGCCTGTCCAAAAGGTGGTGGCTGAAGTATCTAGTAAGGTTCGGTGAACCTTGCCTTATTTTTTACACAGCTCAATAGTAATTGATTTCAAAAATTTTTTAGAAGGCTGTGATAACATACTTTGCAGTATACATTTTTCACGGGAGTTTTTCTATGTTGCCTCTGTTACGTAGTATGACGGGCTTTGGGCGTAGCCTTGTAGAGGATGTTGACTTTGTGCAGCAGTGGGAAGTTAGAAGCGTCAATGGAAAACATCTTGATATCCGTTGGCATATGCCCAATTCCTTACGCAGCTTACAGGCAAAGCTAGAAAAATGCGCGAGAACATCTGCCTTGCGTGGGCGTGTGGATATCCGCCTTGTGTTGCAATTTGGGGCAAATGCGGAGCGTTCTGTATACTTTGATATGGCACAAGCTAATGCCATGTTAAATGCCTTGCACGAACTTGCTAAAACAAGACACGATAGTTATCAGCCTGATTATAATGCCCTTTTGAGTATGTCGATGCTTTGGGGTGGCAATGAGGAAGCGCAAGAAGAAAATTTAGGAGATCGTCTTGAGGATGGGTTGCGTCTGGCTCTTGAAGACTGGAATGAGTCTCGCACTACAGAAGGCACCGCTCTTGCCCTTGATATGCAAGCACGCTTAATGCGCATGGAAGCTTGGGCTGATGTCATAGAAGAACGAGTGCCAAGCCTAAAAGAAGACAAGCTGAATATTGTGCGTGAGCGCATTGGCGAAATACTTGCAGCGCACGATACAGACTTAGAAGAAGGGCGGTTTTTACAAGAGATGGTCACCCTTGCCGATAAGCTTGATGTGAGTGAAGAGATAACTCGTTTGCGCTCTCACTTGCAACGCCTTAGCGAACTCCTCGCACAAGGCAAAGATGTAGGGCGTAAGCTTGACTTTACTTTGCAAGAGTGTTTTCGCGAAATAAATACATGTGGGAATAAAATTCCTGATGTGCAGCTTTCTCGTTTAGTGGTTGATTTGAAAAATGAATTAGAAAAATGTCGTGAACAGGCTCAAAACATTGAATAGGAAAACCTATGCAGCCTCAGAAAATTATTAATATAGGTTTTAACAACTATGTGGTGGCTTCGAGAGTAGTTTCTATATTAAATCCTTCTTCTTCTCCTATGAAACGATTACGGGAAGATGCCAAGGCTGAAGGGCGTATTATGGATGCAACACAAGGCAGAAAAACACGTTCCATACTTATCACCGATTCTAATCATGTGATTTTGTCTGCCATACAACCGGAAACTATCAGTCAAAGATTTATACTAGAAACGGAACTTCCTTCGGGAAATATTTAAATTATAGGAGAGGATACTATGTCTGCAAAACGAACAGGGGTGGTGCTTGTGCTTTGTGCCCCGTCAGGAGCTGGGAAAACAACTCTCATTAAGCGTTTGCGAGAAGAATTTCCTAACTTTGGCTTTTCTATTTCTTATACCACACGTCAACCACGTGAAGGAGAAGTGGATAAAAAAGATTATAATTTTATTTCCGTACAAGAATTTAAGGAAAAAAGAGAGCAAGCTTTCTTTGCTGAATGGGCCACTGTGCACGGCAATTATTATGGCACTCCCTTACAAGCGACCCTTGATATGCTTGAGCAAGGTCAAGATGTTATTTTTGATGTGGATGTGCAGGGTGCTTCGCAATTACGCTTAACCTTACCAGAAGCCAATTATGTTTTTATTTTGCCCCCATCCATGGAGTTATTAAAAGAGCGCTTAATTAACCGAGCTAGCAATACTGAGGCGCAGATTGAGCAACGTATGGCTAATGCCGTACAAGAAATACAAGAAGCGCATTGGTTTGACTCTTGGATTATTAATGATAACTTAGATAAGGCCTATGATCAATTACGCTCGGTCTATATTACCTCTACTCTTTCGCCCAAAAAAGCAACTGTAAGTATTGATGATATTTTGCAAAGCTATATATAATTCAATAGGTAAGTGCTGATAATGAATACTAAAAATGCAGAACTTATTGTAGCTCTTGATGTGCAAGGGGTTCAGGAAGCTTTAGAAATAGCACGTCAATTACAAGGTGCGGTTCCATGGCTTAAAGTAGGACTTGAGCTTTTTGTGCAAGGCGGGCCGGAGATTATTTCGGAACTTAAAAAATTAGGATTTAAGATTTTTTTAGATTTGAAGATGTATGATATCCCCAACACTGTCTATGGGGGGGTGCTTTCTGCTTGCAAGATGGGTGTTGATTTACTCACCATACACACCCAAGGTGGAGAACGTATGGCAAAAGCGGCCATGCAAGCCGTGGCTACTTATAAGCAGGAAAATACAAATATTCATACGGTGCCCCTTATTTTTGGGGTAACTGTACTTACAAGCATGAGCCAAGGGGAACTTCCTTTGCATGATGGTGCAATACCTCCACTGGTAAAGCATTTGGCAAAAGGTGCGCATGCTTGGGGGCTTGATGGTGTGGTGTGTTCAGGGCATGAAGTTCAGGAAATACAGGAGCTTTGTGGTAAAGACTTTTTATGTCTAACTCCTGGCATTCGTCCAAAAACGGCAGATAGCGATCAAAAAAATATTGATGATCAACGTCGTACCATGACACCTGCTGAAGCTGTGCGCGCAGGCTCCAGCTTTTTGGTGGTGGGGCGCCCCATAACTCAAGCAGAAAATTTGCAAAAAGCAGCACACACTATTTTAGAAGATATGCAGGCATAGCATTGTTAAAGCAAAAGGCAGCGCACTATGACACAAAAAAATAAAGATCCAAATTATGTAAAGGGTGTGTTTTCCACTCAAGAAATTAAGAAAATTGGTACAGGCACCACCACAAGGCGTACTGTACAAAAAGGCTATTGGTTTATTGAGTCTATGCCTGATGGTAAATTGGAGTGCCAGCCTTTAAACAGTCAATATGTGCCATCTGGCCCAAAACGTACCATTACCATGGATGAGCTTATTGAAAAATACTCTCCCGAGCCAGAATTTTATATGAGCTCTGTATTTCCTAAAATGCAGGAATTACAAAAAAATATAGATGATGGCGATGATCATCGGCAAAAGGGTGAAAATTTTGCCGCTGAATGTGAGTATAGTGCTGCACTAGATATTGACGAAGAAAATGTGCGAGCAAATTTTGGTATTGGCCTTACATATTTACAGCGTGGTGATGGCGAAAAAGCAAAAAATATTTTTGATAGATTGGTGCGCTTAGAAGGCACCTTTGATGTAAAGCATAAACACTTATTTAATGATTTTGGTATATCTTTGCGTAAAAATTCATTGCATAATGAAGCTGCCAACTATTATCAACGAGCCATTGAATTAACCACAGCTGATGAGAATTTATACTTTAATATAGCTCGTACTTATTTAGAGTTAAAAAATTATAATCTATGTATGGAAAATCTACTAAAAGTGCTAGAATTTGATCCAAATCACGAAACAGGATTAAAATTTATAGCTTGGATGCACAAAAAAGATCTTATTCCCGCTGACTATAAAGCACCATCAGCAAAATTTCTTGAGGGATAATTAAGGATATTGGTAAAAATATTGTGAAAACGTGGATTCTTCGAAACGAAGCGCAAGATGTGGCTACATTAGACAACAAGGTTGTACAAAAAGAACATATAGCTGCTTTTTCTGCATTGAAGTCAATGACTTCTCATGAAGTTGGAAAAGCGCATGTGCTTGGTATTTCTCCTTTATTACTCCATATATTACAGCATCGTGGCTTTATCGAAGAAAAAGATATTCAAAATTTTCTTACACCAAATCTACGTCTTTTAGAGCATCCCGACACCTATTTTGGTGTTTCAAAAGCTTCTGAAACTATAGTAAAACTATTGCTCGAAGGGAAAAAGTTTGCCATTTGGGGTGATTATGACGTTGATGGCATAACTTCTACGGCTTTGGTTATGGATGTTCTGCAAGCGCATGGATATACGGCCATGGCGCACATTCCGGAAAGATATGAGGAGGGCTACGGGCTTAATATTCCTAATATCCAACTTTTAGCTGACCAAGGTGTAGAAGTTATTGTTACGGTGGATTGTGGTGTTTCTGACTTTGAGGCCATAAGCTACGCCAAGGACATTGGCCTTTTTGTTATCGTTTCTGACCACCATTTACCGCCGGAAGTGTTGCCCCCAGCCGATGCCATGTGTAATCCGCGCATGGGAGAGTGTCCCTGTCCAGATCTTGCAGGGGTTGGTATGGCTTTTATGCTCATGTGTGCAGTTAATAAGGCTTTGGAAAAGGTAAGCGGAAAAACATTTGATATGCGCAAGGTGCTTGATCTTGTAGCGCTAGGTACGTTAGCAGATATGGTGAGTTTACGAGGACAAATTAGGTTACTTGTAAAAAATGGTTTACTCACCATTGCATAAGCTAAGCGCCGCGGCCTTGCGGCTCTAAAATCTATCTGTAAATTTGAAAGATCTTCCAAACTTAGTGGTAGC